>NZ_JBSHAM010000013.1:0-15713 GCF_053611505.1 Amycolatopsis sp. NPDC054798
ACAAGCACCCCCGCGCCGCGTTTTTGGCTTCGTATCGGGGTGCAGGGCCGGGTGTGGCTGCGCTGGTGGGGTTGGGTGCGCTGGTGCGGTTGGGGAGGTGGGGCGCGGAGCTTGGGTGCGCTGGTGGGTTTGTGTAGGCGGGCTGCGGTTGGTGGGGGCGCGGAGCTCCGGTGCGCTGGTGGGTTTGTGCGCGGGCTGCGGTTGGTGGGGGCGCGGGGCTCGGGTGCGCTGGCGGGTTTGTGTGCGCGGGCTGCGGTTTGGCGAGGGGCTGTCTTGGTGAGGTTGGGGTGCCCGGGTGCGCTTGGGTGGCTGTCTGGGGTGAGTTGGGTGCGCGGGTGCGGTTGGGCGGGTGGCTGCCTGGGGTGAGGTTGGGTTCGTCGCTGGCGGTTCGAGGAGCGGGGATAGCGCCCCAATGTGGCATTGGGTGCGTTAGATGCACCCAATGTGGCGTTCGGTGCGTCCCACGCACCCAATGCCACATTGGGGCGGTCTGGGGATGCGACGGGTGGGTGGGCGTGAAGGGCACCTTGAGGGAATCTGGGTCTGTGAAGGGGCCCCTCACGGACGAAGGCTGGGGTGAGGCAGGGATGTGGGTCACAGCGGTATCCCGCAGAGGGCTGAACCCCGGATGTCCAACCGGCATCCCCGGCAGCCCCTGCGTAGGGTGACCGCTCGTGAACGGCACCCTTTCCGCCTCGCCGCCGGGTTCTGCGTCCACGCCATCTCGTTCGCGGCACATCACCGTGCTCCTTCCGGTGCTCGGGCTGATCGTCGTGGCGTTGTGCGGGCTTTTTCTCTTCGGGCTCGCGACCGCGCGGGTCGGGTGGCTGGCGGTGGCGATCGGGGTGGTCGCCGCGCTCGTGCCGGTCGGGGTGGTGGTCGCCGGGTTGCTCTGGGTGGATCGCTGGGAGCCTGAACCGGCGAAGCTGCTCTTGATGGCTTTCGCTTGGGGCGCTTGCATTGCCACCGTCACCGCGCTGCTGATCAACACGGGGGCCGAGGCGTTCGGCGACCTGCTTCTCGGTGGCGGCAACGGCAGCAAGGTCAGCGCGCTCGTCTCCGCGCCGCTGGTTGAAGAAGCCGCCAAGGGCGTCTTCGTGCTGTTGATCTTCTGGCGGCGCAACGAGGAATTCGACGGGCTCGTCGACGGCGTCGTCTACGCGGGCTTCGCGGCCGCCGGGTTTGCCTTCACCGAGAACATCTATTACTTCGGCCGCGCCTTCGCTGACCACGGCTTTGGCAACGGGACGAGCTCCGGTGTGCTGGCCGCTTTCCTCGTGCGCGGCGTGCTTTCGCCGTTCACGCATCCGTTGTTCACCGCGATGACCGGCATCGGGTTCGGCATCGCCGCGCGTTACGCGCAGCGGTGGGTCCGGATTCTCGCGCCGCTGGCCGGATACCTCGCCGGGGTCGTCCTGCACGCGCTCTGGAACGCCGCGGCCACGCTCAACGGCGGGAAATCCTTCCTCACGCTGTATTTCCTGGTGATTCTGCCGCTGCTGATCGCCGCGATCTACGTGATCGTGCTGCAGCGGCGGCGAGAACAGCGGATCGTCGCCGCGGCGTTGCCGAAGATGGCGGCCGCGCGGTGGATCGCGCCGTCGGAGGTCGACTTGCTCGCCAGTTTGTCCGGGCGGCGGGAATGGCGGAAGCAGGCGCGCAAGCAATCCGGGCGGGCGGCGGCGCGGGCGGTCGGCCGATATCAGGCAAGCGTGACGGAACTCGCATTCCTGCGTCGCACGCGATTGCGCACTGAGCAGGACCGGCGGCGGCAGGAAGAGTTGCTGCAGGCACTGCGGGACGCCCGCGCGGATGCCGTGCGATTGGCGAACAATCGCGACAGTCGGTGAACATTCCCCGACCGGGGTAGCTCGACCGTGCCAAAATTGGCGCTCCAGCGGGGGAATCGCGCCCACGACGGCCGCGGGAAACGGAACGCCAATAAGGTACGGGCGCGATGGGACGCCCCGGGTGAAGCTGGTCACCCAGGCACCGCGATCCGGCCGGGTCGGGGCTACTCTCGCGCCGTCGTCTGGTACCCGCGACAAAAGAGCGGGACTGGAACGAACATGAGGAGTTTCGAGCCATGAGCGTCCACAGGCGCACGCCATGAACCGACCGGCCCGCCTTGCCGTGGGCGTCGTTTCCGCTGGCCGCGTGGGCAGTGTCCTCGGTGCGGCATTGGCCAGGGCAGGCCACACCGTCGTCGCCGCGTCGGGACTGTCCGCCGCTTCGCTGAACCGCGCGGAACGGCTGCTGCCCGGGGTCCCCTTGCTGCCGCCCGACGAAGTCGTGCGCAGAGCCGATCTCGTACTGCTCGCGTTGCCGGACGACGCGCTCGCCGGCACCGTCCGTGGTCTGGTCGCTACGAATTCCGTACGGGCAGGCCAGATCGTGGTGCACACCTCGGGTGCGCACGGCATCGACGTGCTGGCCCCGGTCGCGGAAGCCGGTGCGCTGCCGCTCGCGCTGCACCCGGTGCTCACCTTCACCGGCCGCGAGGAAGACCTGGAACGTCTTGTCGCGGCGAGCATCGGCGTCACCGCGGCTCCGGACGACGACGCGGCGTGGAACGTCGGCGAAGCGCTCGCCGTCGAGATGGGCGCCGAGCCGGTGCGCGTCCCCGAATCCGCGCGGGCGCTGTATCACGCGGCGCTGGCGCACGGCGCGAATCACCTGATGACGCTGGTCGCCGACTGCACCGAAACCCTGCGCGACGCCGGAATCGGGCATCCGGAACGACTCGTCGCACCGCTGCTTTCGGCGGCATTGGACAATGTCCTTCGCCACGGGGACCGCGCCCTCACCGGACCGGTCCCGCGTGGTGATCTCGGCACCGTCCGCAAGCACCTCGACGTGCTCACGGACCGGGCGCCGCAGATCGCCCCGGCCTACCGGGTGCTGGCCCGGCGCACAGCCGAACGGTCCCGCGCCGCCGGCCTGCTCGATCCCGCGGCCGCGGGCGAACTGACCGATCTTCTCGCCGACCCCGCTGAAGGACAGACCCCGTGACGACACCGAAATTCCAGCGCGGAACGCTCAACACGTTCCAGCCGCCCGAGCACATCAGCAAGGTGAGCTGGGGGTTGCGCAGCCTCGGCCGGAAGATCGCGCTCGTGCCGACCATGGGCGCGTTGCACGCCGGCCACCGCGAACTGCTGCGCCGCGCGAAGCGGCTGCCGAACACCGTTGTCGCCGCGTCGATCTTCGTGAACCCGTTGCAGTTCGGCGAGGGCGAGGACTTCGAGGCGTACCCGCGCCAGCTCGAAGCCGACTTGGCGACCTTGTCCGAGGCGGGGGTCGAACTGGCTTTCACGCCGAAGGCCTCGGACCTCTACGCGGACAACGCGGTGGTCACCGTGAATCCCGGCCCGCTCGGCGACGAGCTCGAGGGAGCCGCCCGGCCCGGGCATTTCGCCGGGGTGCTGACAGTCGTCGCGAAACTGTTCAACCTGCTGCGCCCGGATTACGCGTTCTTCGGGGAGAAGGACTACCAGCAGCTGGTGCTGATCAAGCGGATGGTGGCGGACCTGAACATCGACACCCGCGTCATCGGGGTGCCGACGGTCCGGGAGCGGGACGGCCTCGCGCTGTCCTCGCGCAACGTTTACCTGACTCCGCAGCAGCGGGAAGACGCCGTGGTGCTGTCGGCCGCGTTGACGGCGGGAGCCTACGTCGGGCGGGAGGGAGCCGAGGCCGTGCTGGACATGGCACGGAAGACGCTCGCGGCCCGTCCCCAGGTGGAAGTGGATTACCTGGAATTGAGGGGAACCGATTTGGGGCCGGCGCCCGTCGACGGAGAGGCGCGGTTGCTGGTCGCTGCCCGGGTGGGGAGTACCCGGCTGATCGACAACGCGGGAGTGCTGCTCGGAAAAGCCGTGGAACATCCGAGCGGGGATCCGGACGCAGGGGAATAGGGAGAGTCCACGATGTATCGCACGATGCTGAAATCGAAGATCCACCGGGCCACGGTGACCCAGGCCGACCTGCACTACGTGGGCTCGGTCACGGTCGACGAGGACCTGATGGAGGCCGCCGATCTGCTCGAGGGCGAGCAGGTGTCCATTGTGGATGTCACGAACGGCGCGCGGCTGGAAACCTATGTCATCACCGGCGAACGCGGCAGCGGCGTGCTCGGCATCAACGGGGCCGCCGCGCATCTCGTGCACCCGGGCGACCTGGTGATCCTGATCGCCTACGGGCAGATGGACGACGCGGAGGCGCGCGCCTACCGGCCGCGAGTGATCTTTGTGGACGATTACAACCGGATCGTCGAGTGGGGGACCGACCCGGCGCACGCACCGGACGGATCGGGTCTGCTGAGCGGCACGGTCACGCTGCCCGAAGAGGACACGATGACCTTCCCGGTGGCCGAAACCGCGGACGCTCGCCGTCTCGACGCGTTGCTGCACGCCGAAAACTGACCTGAATCGGCGGCGGTCGCGAGCCGCAGTAAGGAAGACCTCGTTGCTGCTCACTGTCGACGTCGGCAACACCAACATCGTGCTCGGCCTCTACGACGGGGCCGAACTGGTCGGTGACTGGCGGATGCGCACCGACGCGCGGATGACCGCCGACGAACTCGCGCTCACCGTGCGCGGCCTGCTCGGCTCGCACGCCGACGCGGTCACCGGAATCAGCGCGCTGTCCACAGTTCCCGCGGTGCTGCGGGAATTGCGGGTGATGCTCGCCCGCTATTACGCCAGGGTGCCGAAGATCGTGGTCGAACCCGGCGTGCGCACCGGCGTGGCGCTGCTGGTGGACAATCCGAAGGAAGTCGGCGCGGACCGGCTGGTGAACACCCTTGCCGCGCACCATTTGCACGCCACCGCGTGCGTGGTGGTCGATTTCGGCACCTCCACGAACGTCGACGCGATCTCGGCCCGGGGCGAATTCCTCGGCGGGGCGTTCGCCCCGGGCATCGAGATCTCGGTGGACGCGCTCGCCGCCCGCGCGGCCGCGCTGCGGAAGGTGGAACTCGTCCCGCCGCGTTCGGTGATCGGCAAGAACACCGTCGAATGCCTGCAGTCCGGCATTCTGTACGGCTTCGCCGGCCAGGTCGACGGACTCGTGCGACGGATCGTGCGCGAATTGCAGCACGACAGCTCTGAACCGGTCACGGTGATCGCCACCGGCGGGCTCGCCCCGTTGGTGCTGGGCGAATCCGAGACGATCAAGGAGCACGTGCCCGACCTCACGCTGCTGGGCCTGCGGCTGGTGTACGAACGGAATGTGCGTTAGCCGATCTGCTCGGCGAGGTAATCCTCGAAAGTGCGGGTGCCGGTGTCCGCATCGAGGTTGAGGTTGCCGTTCGCGCGGTAGACCTTCCCCGCGGCACCCGGAATGCGCATCGGCATTTTCGCCCGCCGCCGCCCGCTGGCGCGCAAATACTGATCGACCAGTTCGCGCATCCCGTACACCTTGGGCCCGGCCAGATCCCGCACCCGCCCGGCCGGGTCGCCGAGCGCCAGCCCCGCGATCCGCTCGGCCACATCCCGGGCGTCGACCGGCTGGAAATTGACCGCGGGCACCGGCACGACCGGGAGTTTCGCCACTGCCCGCACGGCATTGAGGCAGAAACCGTGGAACTGGGCCGCGCGCAGGATCGTCGACGGCACGTCCGCCGCGGCGACGAGCTTTTCGGCCTCGTGCTTCCGGCGGAAATACCCCAGCGGCAGCGCGTCCGCGGCGATCACCGAAATGAAAACCAGGTGGCCGACCCCGGCGCGTTCGGCGGCGCGGACCAGATTCCCGGTCGCCACGTCGTCGCCCTTCGGGCCGCCTGCCAGGTGCACGACCACGTCCGCTCCGTCGATCGCGGGAGCGAGGCCCTCGCCGGTCATCAGGTCGCAGGCGAACCGGCCGGGGCCGTTGGCCTTGCGGCTGAGAACGCGGATCTTCGCGTCGCCGAGGGCGGGAACGACCAGCTTGCCGAGGGTTCCGGTGCCGCCGGTGACCAAGATCGTCGTCATGACAATTCCTTCCGGGTAAAGTGCCGCGAGGTGGGCACTGGGGGTGTCCTACTGGGATGAACCCGCCCGCGAAGGAGATGTGACAGGTGGATGCTCGGACGCTGCTCGCGGCCCAATTCGAGGAACAGCGTCCGAGGCTTCGCGGGGTCGCCTACCGCATGCTCGGCTCGCTGAGCGAGGCCGACGACGCGGTGCAGGAAGCCTGGCTGCGCGTCGACAGCGCGGATATTTCCGAGGTGCAGAATCTGCCCGCGTGGCTCACCACGGTGGTGGCGCGGGTGTGCCTGAACCTGTTGCGCACGCGCGAACGCCGTCGCGAGGATTCGCTGGACGCGTTCCCGCTCGATCGCGGAGACGACGGCGCGGATCTCGCCGAAGAAGCCCAACTGGCCGATTCCGTCGGGCTGGCGATGCTGGTAGTGCTCGACGTCCTCGGCCCGGCGGAGCGGATCGCGTTCGTGCTGCACGACATGTTCGCCGTGCCGTTCGAGGACATCGCGCAGATCCTCGACCGAAGCCCGGCGGCAGTCCGGCAGCTCGCCAGCCGCGCCCGTCGCCGGGTGCGGGGCGGGGAAGCGGGCCCCGCCGACGCGAGCAAACGGCGCGGGGCTGTCGAGGCGTACCTGGCCGCCGCCCGAGAGGGAGACTTCGCGGGATTGCTGAAGGTGCTCGACCCAGACGTCGTGCTGCACTCGGACACCGGTGCGGCACCGGTGGTACTGCGCGGTGTCCGAGCGGTCAGCAAGGGCGCGCTGCTCGCTTCGGAAGTCGCGCGCAGCACGCAGGTCGCGTTGGTCGACGGCGTTCCCGGCCTGGTGCTCGCCCCGCGCGGCCGGCTGGCCGTGGTGCTCACGTTCGTTTTCGACGGCGACCTGATTACCGGGATCGACGTGATTTCCGCGCCGGAGCGGCTGCGCGGGCTGGAGATCGCGCTCGGGTGAAGATCAGTGGAACAGCTTCAGCCCGACGACCCCGGCGACAATCAGCACGAGGCAGGTGATGCGGCCGACGGTGAGCGGATCGTTCATCGCGACGATCCCGTACACCGCGGTCCCCACCGCGCCGATGCCGACCCACACCGCGTATCCGGTGCCGAGCGGAATTTCGCGCAATGAATAAGCGAGGCCGGACATGCTGAGCAGCAGCGCGCCGCCGAACAGCACGCTCGGCCAGAGCCTGCTGAAGCCTTTCGAGGCGCCGAGCGCCGCGGCCCACACGGTTTCGAGAAATCCGGAAACGACAAGAACGAGCCAGGCCATGATCAAGAACCTTTCGCAGTGACTGATGCGTTCACTGCGCCGTCTTGTCGTCACCGGGTACGACGCGCTCGTCCGGGGCGGATCGCCGCCACCTCCGAAATTAGCACCGAACGGCGGCGGCGAGATGGTGATTTCGGTCGCCGCTCAGTGCCGGCGGGCCCGCAGAACCGTGGTGACCAGCGGATAGTCGAATTCGCCTGTTCCAGTCTCCGGAACAGATTCCAGGTACGCCCTGGCTCGCGCGAGCTGCTGTTCGCGGTCCGGTGCGGAAGCGACCAGCAGATGCGAATGCGTGGCGACAGTCGCCAGCAGAGATTCGATCGAGCGCCGGTGAACGTGGGCGAACCGGTCTTGTTCGAACGGGCCGAAGCCGTCCGCGCGCAGCGGCTGGTCCGGATCGGCGAAGCCGCGGCTGACACCGGTGCGGATCAACTGGGAGAATTCGAGCACCCACGGCACGGATTCGTCGTCGTGATTCCACAGCGCCACCACGGTTCCTCCGGGCCGCAGCACCCGGCGGATCTCCGCGAACGCCGGCGCTAAATCGAACCAGTGCAGGGCCTGGCCGACGAACACCGCGTCCGCCGATTCGTCCGGGAGCGGGATGTCCTCGGCCTTGCCGAGCAGCGCGGGAACGTCCGGCAGCAGCCGGGACAGTTCGGCGAGCATGCCCGGATCGGGTTCCACCGCGGTCACCGAACGGCCGAGAGCCCGCAGCCCCTCGGTGAGTTTTCCGGTGCCCGCGGCGAGGTCAAGCACGTCGCGTACCGGCCGGTTCGCCCCGGAAATACCCCATTCGAGTGCCGCCAGGGGATAGTCCGGCCGGTGCCGGGCATAGGCGTCCGCCTGGTCGCCGAACGAAGAGGCCCGCCGGGCGCGCAGTTCCGCATCAGTGCCGGGATCGCTCACGAGTAACCACCCTAATACCGTGAGTGCCCCGGAAGGGGAATCCGGTTGACGCGGTTCACCAGCGGCTTCGTACGCTATGGCCCATGACCGAATTCCCCGCGTCCGACGCACTGCCCGATGACGACCTGCCCGAACAGATGCGGGTGCGCCGGGACAAGCGCGACCGGATAATCGCGGAGGGTGCCGATCCTTACCCGGTAGAGGTTCCGCGTACGCACACTCTCGCGCAGATCCGTGCCGAACATTCCGGTCTCGAAGCCGACACCAGCACCGGTCAGTCGGTCGGCGTCACCGGTCGCGTCATGTTTCTCCGCAATACGGGCAAACTGTGTTTCGCCACTCTTCGTGAGGGCGACGGCACAGAACTGCAGGCGATGCTGAGTCTCGCGCAGGTCGGCGCCGAGTCGCTCGCCTCGTGGAAGTCCGATGTCGATCTCGGCGACCACGTATTCGTGCACGGCGAGGTGATCACCTCGAAGCGCGGAGAGCTTTCCGTGCTGGCCGACAGCTGGCAGATCGCGGCGAAGTCGCTGCGCCCGCTGCCGGTGGCGTTCAAGGAGCTGGCCGAGGAAACGCGAATCCGGCAGCGTTATGTCGATCTGATTATGCGTCCGCGCGCCCGCGACGTGGTGCGCACGCGCTCCGGCGTGATGCGCTCGCTGCGCGAGTCCTTCCACCGCCGGGGATTCACCGAGGTGGAGACGCCGATGCTGCAGACGCTGCACGGCGGTGCCGCGGCCCGGCCGTTCGTCACGCATTCCAATGCCTTCGACCTCGAGCTGTTCCTGCGCATCGCGCCGGAGCTGTACCTCAAGCGCTGCGTGGTCGGCGGGATCGAGAAGGTTTTCGAGATCAACCGGAACTTCCGCAACGAGGGCAGCGACTCCTCGCACTCGCCGGAGTTCGCGATGCTCGAGTACTACGAGGCGTACGCCACTTACGACACGAATGCCGTGATGACCCGCCAACTCATCCAGGAGGCCGCGGAGAACGTGCTCGGCACCCAGGTCGTCACTCTTGCCGACGGAACCGAGTACGACCTTTCCGGCGAATGGACGACCCTCGGCATGTACGAGTCGCTCTCGGAAGCGCTCGGCGAGGAAGTGACGCCGGATACTCCCGCCGAAGCACTGCACAAGATCGCCGCGGCGCGCGAGATCGAGGTGGATCCCAAGCTAGCGCACGGCAAACTTGTCGAGGAACTGTGGGAACATCTCGTCGGCGACGGACTGCACGCCCCCACATTTGTCCGGGATTTCCCGCTGGAGACCTCTCCGCTCACCCGGCAGCACCGCAGCCGTCCCGGGGTGGCCGAGAAGTGGGACCTGTACGTACGCGGTTTCGAACTCGCCACCGGATACTCCGAGCTGGTGGATCCGGTCGTGGAACGGCAGCGGCTCACCGAACAGGCGCGGCTCGCCGCTGCCGGGGATAGCGAGGCGATGCGTCTCGACGAGGATTTCCTCCGCGCGCTCGAGTACGGAATGCCGCCGAGCGGCGGGGTCGGAATGGGGATCGACCGGCTGCTCATGGCACTGACCGGGCTCGGTATCCGCGAGACGATCCTCTTCCCGCTCGTACGGCCCGAATAGCTCGCCGTCCCGCCGCGCGGTCGAGATTTTCTCAATGCGGATTTGCCTACGGCGGGACAAGCGGGTATTAATATGGGTGTCAAAGACTTCTGTAGCTCGGGGCTTGCCCCGAAACCAGATCATGTAGCCAGATCATTCGGGCAAGCCCCGCAGGAGGAATCAGATGGCACAGAAGGTGCTGGTCTCTCTGGTCGACGACCTCGACGGCAGTGAGGCGGAAGAGACCGTTGAGTTCGGTTTGGACGGTGTGAGCTACCAGATCGACCTGTCGGGCGAAAACGCCGAGGAACTGCGTGACGCGCTCGCGCAGTATGTCGAGCACGCCCGCCGCGCGGGCGGCCGCAAGCGCGCGCCGCTGCGTCCGGTCGCCGGCGGCAAGTCCCCGGCCCGCCCGGCCGCGGTCGACCGCGAGCAGAACCAGGCGATTCGCGCGTGGGCCCGCAAGAACGGTTTCCAGGTTTCCGACCGCGGGCGCATCCCGTCGGAGGTCGTCGAGGCTTACCACAAGAAGAACTGACCGGGCATTTCCGGAACTCGCGGATGCGGCCCTCCGGTTAGCGAGGGTGAGAGAACGCAGCCGCGCCGGAGACCGGTCTTCGCGGTCCGCACGTCAAACGGCCGTCGGGAACATTCCCGGCGGCCGTTTGGCGTTCCGCATTAGTTTCCCGGCTTTGCGCCGTCCGGCGTGCCCGACATCAGCCGGCGGGCCGAACGGGCGTACTCCGCGGGAGGGGATCCGGTCGCCGCGGCGAAATCGCGGATGAAGTGAGGTTGGTCGCTATAGCCCAGCCGAGTCGCCAGTTCCGCGTAATCCGGTGCGGCCGGTTCGGCGAGCAACCGGGCGGCTTCGTTGAGCCGGTAAATCCGGATCGCCCACTTCGGTGTTGTTCCCACGTGCTCGGCGAACAACCGCTGCACTGCCCGGATCGACAGTCCGAGCGCCGCCGCCAGTTCCGCGACCCGGGTGATCCCGGGATCCGCGGCGATTGTTTCCACCGCTTCCGCGGCCAACCGGGCCGCCCGCGGAATGGGACGACGGCATGCGATCAGCAAGTTGTCGATTGCAGTGATCATTTCCGCGTCGGTCTCCGCATTCCGGATGGCGTTTTCCGTGCCGGCGGCGGCCGGGCCGAAGATCTTCGCGACGTCGGCCGCCCGATCGGAGAGGGTGCGCACCGGGGCGTAGAGGAACGGGCGAAAACAGCCGGGCCGGATCCGGGCCCCGATCCCGTGCCCGCGCCCGCTGAGCCGGTGAGTGAAAAGCTGGTGCGCCGGACCGTAAACCCCGCACGCGCCGGGGAAGAACGTCACGTGCACCGACAGATTCGGAAGCACGTGCTGAACATGGGGTTCGGTCAGGTTCCAGCGCAGTATCCAGTGGTGTTCCACGAAATCGCGCAGTTCCGGGGCCGGCGGATGCCGGGTGAGCGTGAACTTGGTGCGAGCCGTCCGCTCGTTCAGGACGCCGCTCGGGATCCGCCGCATGGCTGAAAACGTTAGTGCGTCGCGTATTTTCAAGACGGCCGCCGGGTTCCGTGGTTGGCTCGCCCGCATGCCGAATCATTCCGGACTGCTCGCCCCGGCCGCCGCCGAACTGTGCCGTGTCGCGGCTGCCGCCCCGTCGCTGACCGCGCCCACCGCCTGCGCCGACTACGACGTTCGCGGTCTTCTCAACCACCTCCTCTACTGGGGCCCGTGGCTCGCCGCCGCTATCCGGCACGAGCCTTACGAACCGCCCGCCCCGAGCGAAGCCGAGGCCTCGCTTGTCGGAGAGGACTGGCCGAAGTCGCTGAAAGAAATGACCGACGACGTGATCGCCGCGCTCACCCCGCCGGAGGCGTGGACCGGAACCATCGCTTTCGGCGGCTCCGAATTGCCCGCCGCGGTCGTCGGAGACATGGTGCTCGGCGAACTCGTCCTGCACGCCTGGGATCTCACGCGCGCGAGCGGCACCGAGCTGAACTGCTCGGACGAAGCCGCCGAAGTGGTTCTCGCGTTCGCGGCCGGGATGGGCGAAGAGGCCCGCAAGGGCGGCGTCTTCGGCCCGGAGGTCGCGGTGCCGGAAACCGCGCCGGTGCTGCACCGGGCGCTGGGCGCGACGGGCCGGGACCCGTACGCCTGAAATTTCACTCGACGGAGATCACCGGCGGCAGACGCGCGGACAGCTTTCGCATTCCGCCTCCCCGGGTAGGAGATAGGAGAAGCAACAGCTCTCCCGACGCCGCTCCCACGCCCGGCGGCCGTCGTCGTTGATCGTCATGCGCAAGGTGGACGCCGAGGTCAGCGGGCTGTACTGCGCGTCGAGCACCAGTGCCGCGTCCGCGACGCCAGCACCTTCGGCCTCGGCGGTCCCGCCTTGCCTGCCAACCCGCCACAGCGCGCCGTCCAGTGCGTCTGTGGCGGCTGCCCAGAGCATGCGCCGACCGAGCCTGGTGCCGGGCGCGTAGGCGCGGACGAAGCGGGCAGCGTGGCCGACGAACTGCGCGCGCAGCGCCGCGGCCAGCGCGCGTTCGTCGCGCACGACGGTGGCTTCAGGGCGGACGCTGCCCGGGTCCGTCGGCAAGCAGTAAAAGGCGTCGCTGAGCACGGCCATGCCCTCGGGATGCGGCCGGTCAGGGCCCAGGCCGAACGCGAGCTGCTCCGGCTTGAGCGACGGCACCCGGCGCTCGTGGTGCAGCAGCAACGCGCCCACGTACGCCGGGACGTAGAGGTACCAGGACATCACGTAGCTGGCCGCTGTCCGGTCGGGTGCCACGCCGTGCTGGTCGATGAGCCAGTCGGACAGCCGGGACCGCCACTCGGCGAACAGCGCGGGCTGTTCCAGGAGGTCAGCGCAGCGATACCAGTCCGCGGGGACGTCGCGGCGCAGCTCGTGCCGGACGCTGGCGCGCAGCAAGGAGGAGCCGAGACCGTCGCCGATCTCGCGGGCGTCGTCGCGCGAGCGCTGCGGGTTCACCGGTCCACCCCCGTCCTGTTTCGTTAGGCGTGCCTAACCTTACATACGGAGCGACATTGCGCCAATCGGGTGGCCAAGGGGTGAGACCACCCGGACGCGCGGGGGTGTTCGCGCTGAGCGGACAGGGGCGCCCGGGCGGAATCCTGATCCGGTCCCGTACGTTCGAGAGGGAGTAAAGGTGCAGCGCAACCGGATGATGAGCGGTGACCGACCGGGTCGCCGCCCGGGTGCGAACGGGCCGCCGGAAGCCGTAGTGGTACGCAAGCGCGACCGCTTGGCTACTAGAGTGGTCTCACGGTGCTGTCCGCCGTGGACGCGATCCACGGAGGTTACGGGCCGCCGACGCAGCAGTCGAGGGAGTGCGCATGTTTGAGAGGTTCACCGACCGCGCGAGGCGGGTGGTCGTCCTGGCCCAAGAAGAGGCCCGGATGCTCAACCACAACTACATCGGCACCGAGCACATCCTCCTGGGTCTGATCCACGAGGGTGAGGGTGTCGCCGCCAAGGCGCTGGAGTCGCTGGGCATCGCCCTCGAGGGCGTGCGCCAGCAGGTCGAGGAGATCATCGGCCAGGGCCAGCAGGCTCCGAGCGGGCACATCCCGTTCACGCCGCGGGCGAAGAAGGTGCTGGAGCTGTCGCTGCGCGAGGCGCTGCAGCTCGGCCACAACTACATCGGCACCGAGCACATCCTGCTCGGCCTGATCCGCGAGGGCGAGGGCGTCGCCGCCCAGGTGCTCGTGAAGCTGGGCGCTGACCTCAACCGGGTCCGCCAGCAGGTGCTGCAGCTCCTGTCGGGCTACCAGACCGGCGAGAAGTCCACCGAGAGCGGCTCCGGCCGCGGCGAGGGCACGCCGTCCTCCTCGCTGGTGCTCGACCAATTCGGCCGCAACATGACCGTGCTCGCCCGCGAGGGCAAGCTCGACCCGGTCATCGGGCGCGGCAAGGAGATCGAGCGGGTCATGCAGGTGCTGTCCCGCCGGACCAAGAACAACCCGGTGCTCATCGGCGAGCCGGGCGTCGGCAAGACCGCCGTCGTCGAGGGGCTCGCGCAGAGCATCGTCAAGGGCGAGGTGCCCGAGACCCTCAAGGACAAGCAGCTCTACACGCTGGACCTCGGCTCGCTGGTCGCCGGTTCGCGCTACCGCGGCGACTTCGAAGAGCGCCTGAAGAAGGTGCTCAAGGAGATCAAGACCCGCGGCGACATCATCCTGTTCATCGACGAGCTGCACACGCTCGTCGGCGCGGGAGCCGCCGAGGGCGCGATCGACGCGGCGTCGATCCTGAAGCCGATGCTGGCCCGTGGCGAACTGCAGACGATCGGCGCGACCACGCTCGAGGAGTACCGCAAGTACATCGAGAAGGACGCCGCGCTGGAGCGCCGCTTCCAGCCGATCCAGGTGGGCGAGCCGTCGCTCGAGCACACGATCGAGATCCTCAAGGGCCTGCGCGACCGGTACGAGGCGCACCACCGCGTCTCGATCACCGACTCCGCGCTGGTCGCGGCCGCCACACTGGCCGACCGCTACATCAACGACCGGTTCCTGCCGGACAAGGCGATCGACCTGATCGACGAAGCCGGGGCCCGGATGCGCATCCGCCGGATGACCGCTCCGCCGGACCTGCGCGAGTTCGACGAGAAGATCGCCGACGTCCGCCGGGACAAGGAGTCCGCGATCGACGCGCAGGACTTCGAGCGGGCCGCGCGCCTTCGCGACGAGGAGAAGCAGCTCCTCGGCCAGAAGGGCGAGCGCGAGAAGCAGTGGAAGGACGGCGACCTCGACGTCGTCGCCGAGGTGGACGACGAGCAGATCGCGGAGGTGCTGGCCAACTGGACCGGCATCCCGGTGTTCAAGCTCACCGAGGAGGAGACCACCCGGCTGCTGCGCATGGAGGACGAGCTCCACAAGCGCATCATCGGCCAGGAGGACGCGGTCAAGGCCGTCTCCCAGGCGATCCGCCGTACCCGTGCGGGTCTGAAGGACCCGAAGCGCCCGTCCGGTTCGTTCATCTTCGCCGGCCCGTCCGGTGTCGGTAAGACGGAGCTGTCGAAGGCGCTCGCGTCCTTCCTGTTCGGCGAGGACGACGCGCTCATCCAGATCGACATGGGCGAGTTCCACGACCGCTACACCGCTTCGCGGCTCTTCGGCGCCCCTCCGGGCTACGTCGGCTACGAAGAGGGCGGGCAGCTGACCGAGAAGGTGCGGCGCAAGCCGTTCTCGGTGGTCCTTTTCGACGAGATCGAGAAGGCGCACCAGGAGATCTACAACACCCTCCTGCAGGTGCTCGAAGACGGCCGGCTCACCGATGGCCAGGGCCGCACGGTCGACTTCAAGAACACCGTGCTGATCTTCACCTCGAACCTGGGCACCTCGGACATCTCGAAGTCCGTGAGCCTCGGCTTCTCTTCCGGGTCGGGCGCGACCGACCGCTACGAGAAGATGAAGCAGAAGGTCAACGAGGAAATGAAGAAGCATTTCCGCCCGGAGTTCCTGAACCGGATCGACGACATCATCGTCTTCCACCAGCTCAACCAGGAACAGATCATCCAGATGGTGGATCTGATGATCGGCCGGGTCGAGACGCAGCTCAAGGCCAAGGACATGGAGATCGAGCTGACCGAGAAGGCGAAGGCGCTGCTGGCCAAGCGCGGCTTCGACCCGGTGCTCGGCGCCCGGCCGCTGCGCCGCACGATCCAGCGCGAGATCGAGGACCAGCTGTCGGAGAAGATCCTCTTCGGCGAGGTCGAAGCGGGTCAGATCATCGTGGTCGACGTCGAGGGCTGGAGCGGCAACCCGGAGGACCGCGACGACGAGGCGCACTTCACCTTCCGCGGGGAGAAGCGTCCGTCCTCGGTTCCCGACGCTCCGCCGGTGAGCATCGGAGCCGGGGAAAACGGCGAGACCGAGAGCGAGTGAGTTAACTAGCGGAAAGGGGGGGGCCCCCCCCCGGGCGCCCCCTGTTTATATTTTGGGGTTTTTGGGTGGTGGAGGAATTAGGGGGGCCCGGCGGGGGCCCCCCCCCGGTA
>NZ_JBSHAM010000013.1:15723-153290 GCF_053611505.1 Amycolatopsis sp. NPDC054798
CCGACTGAGCGCGGTGCCCCCCCGCCGCTGTTTCAGCTTGGGGCGGGGGAAACCCCGGCCGCCGGCGCGCTTGTGGTAAAACGTGTGGAAGGGGCGGCTCCCACCCGGGAGCCGCCCTTTTCTCTATTGTCGGGTTATGGGGTCTTCGAGAATTTCGCGGCACGCGGCGGCGAGCACCGCGCTTTCGCTGCTGAGCGACCGTCAGCTGATTGAGCGGCTGGAGTCCGCCGAGGTGCTGTCCGAGGGAATCGGCGGCACCGGTGCCCGGCTGGACGTCGACGGGGTGCCGGTATTCGCGAAGCGGGTGCCGCTCACCGAGCTGGAGCGGCAGCATCCGCATTCCACTGCCAATCTCTATGGCCTGCCTGCCTTTTGCCATTACGGCTTGGGTTCGCCGGAGGGTTCGGCGTGGCGAGAGCTCGCGCTGCACGTCATGGCGAACGGCTGGGTCCTCAGTGGTGAGTGCGAGAACTTCCCGTTGCTGCACCACTGGCGAGTGCTGCCGGTCTTAGCGGGCCGGGTGCCGGATCGTCCTTTGGAGGAAGACGTCGAGTACTGGGGCGGCTCTGCTTCGGTTCGGCGGCGGCTCACGGAACTGCGGGACGCTTCGTCGAGCGTCGTTTTTTTCTGCGAGTATTTTCCGACTAATTTGCACCGTTGGCTGCCGGGGCATTTGCCGGAGGTTGAACGTGTGGTGGCGCAGATTGCCGATACGCTCTCGTTCCTTCGGGCACAGGGCGTCTTGCACTTCGACAACCACTTCGAAAACTTCCTGACCGACGGCGATCGGTTTGTGCTGACCGATTTCGGCCTGGCGTTCGCGCACCGGTTCGACCTGACTGAAGAGGAGCTGGCGTTCGCGGAGTTGAACGCGGAGCATGACCGGGCTTATGGGTCGATGTATTTGGTGAACTGGCTGGTGACCGAGGTATGCGGCACGCGGGACCGCGAGAGCCGGCTGGCCGCGGTACGCAAGGCGGCGGCCGGTGGGCTGGCGCTGCCCTCGCCGATCGCCGAGGTGGTGTCCCGGCACGCGTCGGCGGCGGTGGAGATGAACGGCTTTTACGGACGGCTACTGGAGGATCGGGAGACGCCGTTTCCGGCGGGGGTTTTCGCGGGGTAGGGCACGGCTATTCGAGGTCGAGGGCGATCTCGCGGCAGAGGCTGACAACGCAATCCATCGATCCGGTGACCGCCGCTGCGTGGATTTTGGTGAGCTCGGTTCCGGTGGGGCCAGGATTCCGCAAAGGTGCCGCAATGCGGTTCGATTCTGACTATTCCACGCCGAACCGGTCTTCGATCGCGAGCAGTTCGTTCAACGCGTCTCGTTGCTTGCGCAGCCGTTCCCGGCGGAAGGCGAGGACGTCGTCTGCCACGGTCGTGGTGATGATCTCCGGCATCGCGCCGACCGTCACCGTTCCGCCCTCGGCCACGATGGCGATGATCTGACGCAGCAGATCGCGGACCTCGTCTCCCAGTTCAACGCCGCCGAGGGTGACTTGGCCACCTGCTTCGGCGATCAGTTCCGCGGCGGCGTGGGCCTCCTGCTGTGCGCACCGGGTCGCGAACCGCGACGATCTCGCGGCGGTGGGCGGCGTCATGGTCTCTCCGCTATCTGTCACCAGCGCTCGTGAGACGATGCGACGGGGCTTTGGGGAGGGGAACTGCGTGGACGTCCTGTCGATCGACTTCGGCACTTCCAGCACCGTTGGCGTCTTGGCGGCCTTTGGGCGCGGGCCGCGGGCGATTGAGGTCGACGGGTCGGTCACGATGTCTTCCGCGGTTTACGCGGAGGAGGACGGGCGGCTCGTCGTCGGGCAGGACGCGGAGCGGCGGGCTCGGCTGGATCCCAGCCGGTTCGAGCCGAATCCCAAGCGGCGGATCGACGACGGCGAGCTTCTGCTCGGCGATCGGGCGGTGCCGGTGGTCGACGCTTTCGCCGCGGTGCTGCGGCGGATGGGCGAGGAGGCCGAGCGGCAGCTTTCCGGGGTGCCGGACGAGGTGCGGTTGTCGCATCCGGCCGGATGGGGCGCGCAGCGGCAGCAGACTCTTCGCGCGGCTGCGGGCAAAGCTGGGTTCGTCCAGGTGCGGCTGGTGCCGGAGCCGGTCGCGGCGGCCGCGCACTACGCGACTCTGCGTGAGCAGGGTGCGCCTGCCGGGCCGATCGCGGTGTACGACCTTGGCGCGGGCACGTTCGACTGCGCGGTCGTCGGGGCGGGCACCACTGTCCTGGCGGAGGACGGGTTGCCGGATCTCGGCAGCCTGGACATCGACCAAGCCCTTTTGGTCCATATTGGACGGTCGGTGTCGCACGCGGATCCGGCGCAGTGGCAACGGCTTCTCCGTCCGCAGACGACCAGCGACCGGCGGTTGCAGCGGGTGTTGCTCCAGGACGTCCGCGACGCCAAGGAGAGTCTTTCCCGGCATGCGCACACTGAGGTGCCGATGCCGGACCCGTTCGGCGACGTTCTGGTCACCCGTGCCGAATTGGAAGCGTTAGTCCGGCCGAATCTGTTGCGCAGTGCGGAAATGCTCGCGGCGACGATCGCGCGGGCCGGGCTTTCGCCGGATCGGCTCGGCGGTGTGTATCTGGTCGGCGGGCCCAGCCGGATGCCGTTGCTGGCCTCGCTGGTCGGGTCGACGCTTGGCGTGGTGCCGACCACGGAGGATCAGCCGGAGACGGCGGTCGCGTTCGGGTTGCATCACGTCCCGGTGGACGAGCGTCCGGCGGTGCCGAGGCCAGCGGCGCCAATGCCCGCACCGGCGGCGTGGCCGCCCGTCCAGCAACAGCCTGGCCCAGTTCAGCGGCCGCCTGCGCCAATGCCGCCGCCTGGATGGCAGCAACCGCAGAAGAAGAAGTCCCGCAAACCTGTCGTAATAGGTGCGATCGCCTTGACGGTGCTCGTTGTCGCCGGAATCGTGACTGCGGTCCTCGCCACTCGCGGCGACGACAAACCCGCGGCGAATCAGCCAGTAAACCCGCCTGGCACAACGGCCTGCGCCGATTCGCAGCCAGCGCTCCCCGGCGAAAACGGCCTCACGAAGTGCATCCGCCGCCTGGCCGGTCCGACCATCCAAACTCGCGCCACCTGCGCAGACGACCCGGAGCTGGCGAAAGCCCTAGGTGCGCTGCGCACGGCGCTGTGCCGCTTCCCGGACAAGACCACCGTCGCGTTCCACGAGGGGCTTACTCTCGCTCAGGTCGAGCCGGGTGCGCGCAAGGACATGACCGGCCGCATCGAGACCGACACCTGGCGCACCCGCACCGGGCTGAGCGGTCGTTACGTCGCGGGTGTCGGGCCGAAGCTGGGTCTGCTGATCTACCAGGCCTACGGCATCCCCGTGGTCGGCACGGTGATGGACACCAGCCCGTCGCATACGAGCCGCAAGCCGCGGGATCTCGTGCAGTTCTTCGAGCAGACCGTCCAGCCCGGCGAGTAAAGCTCAGTGCAGGGTCCCGGCCGAGGTCGCTGCGTCCTTGCGCACGGTCAGCGCGGTGTCCACCACGATCTCGAGCGCTCGCGCGGTCGAGTCCAGCGGCAGCCGGGCTTCCTCCGGAACGTGCACGAAACCGCCGCGCAGTCCGGGAAATTCCGTCGCGATCAGGTGCATCAGGCCGTAGAAGACTTGATTGCACACATACGTCCCGGCGGTGTACGACACGGCCGCGGGCAGGCCCGCCGACTCGATCGCCGCGACCGCCGCTTTCACCGGCAGCGTGGTGAAGTACGCGGACGGCCCGCCCGCGACCACTGGCACGTCGATGGGCTGCGCGCCGGCGTTGTCCGGGATCCGGGCGTCGATCAGGTTGATCGCCACTCGTTCCGGCGTGACGTGCTCGCGCCCGCCGGCCAGTCCGGCGCAGACGACCAGTTCCGGCCGGTGCGCGGAAATCGCGGCGCGCAGCGCCGGCAGCGACGCGTCGAACTCGCACGGCAGCTCTACCGCCACCGTGTCCGTCCGCCGCGCCGCTGCCAGCGAAGCTGCCTGCCAAGAAGGATTCGTCGCCGCTCCGGCGAACGGCGCGAACCCGGTCAGCAGAACTGTCACTTGGCGGCCGGCTTCAGGTCGCCCGGGTAGAGATATTCGTCAGACGGCTTGCCGTTGCCGTAGATCCACGCGTCGAAGAAGCCCTGCAAGTCCATGTTGGACACCTTCTCACAGTACTTCTGGAACTCCTGCATGCTCGCGTTTCCGTCGTGGTGCTCGGAGTTCCAGGTCTTCAGCACCTGGTCGAACGCGGCCTGTCCCATGTACTTGCTGAGCGCGTGCAGCATGACCGGGCCCTTCGAGTACACATAAGTGAACTCGTGGCCGGGACCCATGTCGTACAGCTTGCCGTTCCAGAACGCGTCGCTCGCCGACGCGACCTCGTTCAGGTAAGTGGCGTCGAGGTCTTCGCCGTTCTTCGCCTGACCCCACAGCCAGGTCGCGTAGGACGCGAAGCATTCGTTGAGGCACACGTCCTTCCAGTGGTCGACGGCCACGGTGTCGCCCCACCACTGGTGCGCGTTCTCGTGCACGATCGTGCCGATGTTTCCGGCGCGGCCGGAGTAGATCGGCCGGCTCATCGTCTCGAGCGAGAACCCGATCGGCTCAGTCAGGTAGATGCCGCCCGCGGCGTCCACCGGGTACTTGCCGAACTTCGATTCGAGAAAGTCGATGACCTCCGGCAACTGCGCGTCGGCCTGCTTCGTGGCGTCCGTGGTACCCGGCGCGTACGCGCTGACGATCGGGGTGCCGTCCGCGCGCTGGCGTTTGTTGAAGGTCCACTTGTCGATCGCGACCGTGGTCATGTACGACGCGGTCGGGGTTTCCTCCGCCCAGACGTGCGTGGTGCCCGCCCGCGTCCGGTACGAACCGACCTCGCGGCCGTTCGCGATTACGCCCCATTCGCTCGGGACGGTGATCGACAGCCGGAACCGCGCCTTGTTGCGCGGGGTGTCGTTGACCGGGTACCAGGTGGTGGCCGACCTCGGCTCGCCCGCCGCGAACGCGCCGCCGGACTTGGTGAACTGCCAGCCGTTCTTGCCGAGGTTCGGGTCGTTGATCGCCACCGGAACGCCGTGGTAGGCGACCTCGGCGGTGAACGGAAGGTCCTTCCACAGCGGCGACTTCGGCGTGATCACGAGTTCGTGGTCGCCGGTGCGGGTGAACTTCGCCGGCACGCCGTTGACCTTGACCGAGTCGACGGTGAGGCCGCGGAGGTCGAGGTCGAACGAACTGAGCGACTGGGTCGCCTTCGCGTGGACCGTCTGGAGGCCGGTGAGCTGGTGGCTGCCCGGCGCGTAGTTGATCTTGAGGTCGTAGTCGGAGACCTCGTACCCGCCGTTGCCGTCCTGCGGGTAGTAGCTGTCTCCGGCGCCGTCTGAACCGGGCGTTGGCTGATCCCAGCCGCCCGGTCCGGCCGACGCGATTCCCGTGCCGAGCGTCAATGCGGTGAGGGTGGCTGCGACGGTCACTGCCGGGCGACGCCAGCGGTGCAGTGCTCTCATGGGCGCTCCTGTGTCTGCGTGTGAATCCTCCGCAACGTAGCGCCGAGAAGGCACGCAGTAACCGCTAGGCGGCAGAATGTCCCAATAGTCCACACTTACGTCGGGCCCCGACACGAGCGGACTGTTGTCTGGAAAGCTGGACGTCATGCGCGTCGCGCTGCTGGGCCCGCTGCGGGCGGAGGGGGAGGACGGCACGCCGATCGACATCGGCGGAGCCCGCCTTCGCATGCTCCTTTCGCGGCTCGCGCTCGACGCCGGTCGCGCGGTTTCCGCCGAGGCGCTGATCGACGGTCTGTGGGGTGCTGAACCACCGGCGGACGCCGCGAATGCGCTTCAGTCGCTCGTCTCGCGGCTGCGTCGCGCGCTTCGGCCCGCGGGGGCGGAATTGGAGTCTGTCAACGGCGGTTACCGGCTCGCGGTGCCGCCGGAAGCGGTGGACCTCCACCGGTTCGAGCAGTTGTCCGCCGAGGGACGCCGGGAGCTTGCCGCTGGCCGGGACGGTACTGCCGTCGAATCGCTCGCTGCCGCGCTCGCGTTGTGGCGCGGACCGGCACTCGCGGACGTGCTGGACGCCCCGTTCGCTGCCGCGCCCGCGACGCTGCTGGAGGAGCGGCGCGCAGAAACCACCGAAGACTGGTTCGAAGCCGAGTTGCGGCTGGGCCGGCACGCGGACGTGCTCGCGGAACTCACCGCTGCCGCGCAGGCGAATCCGCTGCGGGAACGGTTGGCTGGCTTGCGAATCCGTGCGCTTTCCGCCGCTGGACGACAGGCTGACGCACTCGCCGCGTACTCCGCGATCCGTACGACGCTGGCCGACGAGCTGGGCGTGGACCCGTCGGCCGAACTGCAGGAAGTGCACCTGCGTGCGCTGCGCGGCGAGTACACGCCGGTCGCCGCGGTGGTCGACCGGCTGCCGCCGCGGCTGACCAGCTTCATCGGCCGCACCGACGAGCTGAAGCTGCTGGCCGAGTTGCTCGAAGGCTCCCGGCTGGTCACGCTCGTCGGTCCCGGCGGCGCTGGCAAGACGCGGCTGTCCACGGAAGCGGCTTCGCGGCACCCGGCGTACTCGCGCGGCCTGGTGTGGTTCGTGCCGCTGGCTGGCGTGCGGGACGCCGAAGACGTGTTGTCCGCGCTGCTCAACGCGTTGGAGGTGCGCGACCTCAGGACCACGGAAACCGAGGTCCGGCGTCGGCAGGTCGATCCGTTCGAGCACGCGGTCGAGGCGCTCAGCGGCGCGGAAGCGTTGCTGGTGCTGGACAATTGCGAGCACATTGTGGACACCGCTGCGGAGCTGGCCGAGAATTTGCTGCGTCGGCTGCCCGCGCTGCGAGTGCTCGCCACGAGCCGCGAACCGCTGGCGATCACCGGGGAAGCGTTGTGCCCGCTCGGTCCGTTGCCGGTGCCGGACGAAACCGCGTCGCCCGCGGACGTCGGCACGCTCGATTCCGTCCGGCTGTTCCTCGACCGCGCGACGGCGGTACGGCCGGGATTCCGGCTCGACGAGTCCACAGTGGACACGGTGCGGCAGATCTGCCGTCGGCTCGACGGAATGCCGCTCGCGCTCGAACTGGCCGCCGCGCGGTTGCGGTCGATGACCGCCGAGCAGATCGCCGAACGCCTCGACGACCGGTTCCGGCTGCTCACCTCCGGCAGCCGGACGGCGTTGCCCCGGCAGCGCACGCTGCGTGCCGTGGTGGAGTGGAGCTGGGACCTGCTGAGCGAGGCCGAGGTCCGGCTCGCTCGCAGGCTCGCGGTGTTCGCGGCGAGTTTTTCCGAGGAGGCGGTGGAAAACGTCTGCGCGGACGACGAGCTGGCAGCCGGTGACATCGTCTACGTGCTGGGATCGCTGGTCGAGAAGTCCATTGTGGACGTAGTAGGCACGCGGTACCGCCTGCTGGAAACCTTGCGCGCCTACGCGAGCGAGCGGCTCGCCGAATCCGGCGAGCGGGAGCGGATGCGGGCGGCGATGGTCGCCTATTACGCGGAACTGGCCGTCCGCAACGAACCGCTGCTGCGCGGGCGGGATCAGCTCCAGGCGATCGATGTCTACGAGCAGGACAGCGACAACTTCACCTCCGCGTTGCGGGCGGCGATCGAGACGGAGGCCGCGGAATCGGCGGCGCGGCTGCTGTTCGGGCTGTTCTGGTATCTCAACATCGTCGGCTTGAACGAGCGTGCCGCACTGTTCGTGGACGAGGTGCTCGAACTGGGCGGCAAACTGCCGCCGGACACGGCGGCGAGCCTGCGGTTGAGCCAGGTGCTGATGCTGGCCATGTCCGGTCCGCGCGAGAAGGTGAACGTGCCCGAGCTGGTCGACGAATGCGTCCGGACCGGTGCGGCGGAACGTACTCCGTGGCTGTGGGTGGGGTTGCCGATAGTGGCTTACCTCAACGGCGAGCGGGACCTGGCGAAACGCGAAATCCGCCGGGCTGTCGAACGGGACGACGCCTGGAGCCGCGCCGCCGGGCGCTGGGCGGAGAGCTTCGTGCTCGGCGACATGGGCGATCTCGAAGGCGCGGACCGGGCGCGAGACCTTGCCCACCAAGGCTTCGCCGAAGTCGGCGACCGCTGGGGGCTCGGCATGACGCACGGTTTCCGGGCCGCCGCGCAATCGCAGGCCGGCGACCACGAGGCGGCGATCGCGGGGTACACCGAGGGGCTGCGGCTGGTGATGGAGCTGCGGTCCCGTGACGACATCGTGCAGCAGTGGTGGCGGCTGGCGGTCGAACGTTCGCGTGCGGGGGACCAAGAAGGCGCGTGGCGGGACATGGAGGCCGCGGAACGGTACGCGTCTTCCGGCGGCAGCAACGGGTTGCGCCTGATCGTGCTGCTCGGCCGCGCCGAGTTGCTGATCCGTGAGGGCAACGTGGCCAAGGCGCGCGAGGTGTTCCAGGAAATGAGGTCGGCACCGGCGGACTGGCCGGCGCCGGAGGGCTTCGAGGCGGAATGGCTCGGCGCCATCGAAGCCGGGCTGCTGCTCGCCGAGGGTCGCCCGGACGAAGCGGAACAGCCGGTGTTCGCGGTGATCGAGCGGGCGGCCGGGCGATTCGACATGCCTGATCTGGCCAGCATGGTCGAGCTGCTGGCGCGGATCCGGTACCGGCAGGGCCGGCTGGAGGCGTCCGCGCGGATGCTGGCGCTGAGCGCGGTGGTGCGGGGCCGGTTCGATCTGGGGAGCCCGGAGGTCCGGGAGCTGATCGAGAAGCTGACCAGCGAGCTGGGCGCGGAGCGGTACGAGGCGTTCGTCGCCGAGACCGCGCGGATGGACCGGGCCGCAGCGATCGAGGAGGTTCTGGCGGAACGCAGGTAGGTGTTATCGATGATAGCGCGAACTCGATTCCGGTGATATTTCCAGTGATACGCTGATATCGGTATCACTGGAACCCGGAGGAGCTGTCATGCCCGGAAGACTGCGTATCGTCGCCCTTGAAGAACACGTGCTCCTGCCCGTCCTGTCCGACGCCTGGGCGAAGGCCGGGGTCCAGCCGCACGGCTACCCCGACGACCACCCAGTCTCCCGGCGGCTGCGCGAGGTCGGCGACGGACGTCTCGCCGACATGGATGAACAGGGCATCGACGTCGCGGTGCTGTCCCTGTCCACGCCCGGGGTGCAGAACCTTCCGGCGGCCGACGCCGTGCCCGTCGCGCGCGAGGCCAACGACGCGCTCGCCGAGATCGTCGCCGCGAACCCCGAGCGGTTCCAGGCCTTCGCCACCCTCCCGACGTCCTCGCCCGAAGCCGCCGCCGAGGAACTGGAGCGCGCGGTGACCCTCGGCTTCCGCGGCGCGATGCTGTACGGCCGGACTGGCGAAAAACTGGCCGACGCACCGGAATTCGACGACCTCTACGGAACCGCCGAACGACTTCGCGTCCCGCTGCACTTCCACCCGCAAGCTCCCGTCCGGGCAGTGCAGGAGGCGTACTACTCGGGACTGCCCAACGGCGTCGGCGCGGCGCTGGCGACCGCCGGGCTCGGCTGGTACTACGACCTCGGCGTGCAGTACCTGCGGATGATCTTCTCCGGGGTGTTCGACCGGCATCCCGGACTGCAGGTGATCGCCGGGCACTGGGGCGAGGTGATCCTGTTCTACCTCGACCACGTCGGCTTCCTGCAGGAGATGGCCGGGCTGCGGCAGCCGCTGGCCGATTACTTCCGCCAGAACTTCTGGGTGGCGGGGAGCGGGACAGTCAGCGAACGCTATCTGCGCTGGGCGGCCGAGGTCGTCGGGACCGAACGGATGCTGTACTCGACCGACTATCCGTATACGTTCGGCACCCGGCCCGGCGGTTTTCCTTACCTGGACACGAGCCGCGGTGTTGCGCGGTCGTTTCTTGAGAAGGCGCCCTTTGCGGAGGAAGAGAAGGCGGCTATCGGGTCTGGGAACTGGGAACGGTTGACTGGTCACCTCGCGGCCGGTCGACAGCCGCGCTGAATCGGTCGCGGGAGAACCTGCGGCATCCGCACCGTACGGAGGGCTCGGGTATGTGGTCAGCAGCTCACGAAGCCGTCGAACATGAAAACCTGCCACGCTTGCGGGAACTCCTGGACGCCGGGCACGACGTCGAGGACGACAACGGGGACGGCTGGACCCTGCTGCGGCACGCTATCGACGCCGAAGTCGACAGCCACATCCAAACCGGCGAACCGCTGCACGTCGACGTCACCGCCTTCCTCCTCGCCCGCGGAGCCGACCCGCTCCGTCGCCACAAGGGCGTACCGGCCGTCGAGGAGGCGGAGAAGCGAGGTCATTGGCTCGCTGCCGACGTCATGCGCGGCTTTATCAGCCGAAATCGGCAGCCCTGGACCCGGCCGACAAAAAAGTGAGTGCCTGTGCCCGGCTGTGGAACCCGGACACAGACACTCACTCCCCACAGCGTCCACACCCCCGTGCCGGACGCCCTCAGACCCGCTTGCGGTAGGCCCACGTCGCGAGCGGGAAGAACACCACGACCGCCCCGGCCATCCACGCCAGCGCGCCCAGCAGGGAACCGCCGTACGAGCCGCCGTTCAGCAGGCCGCGCATCACGTCGGACATCAGGCTCACCGGGCTGATGTCCGCCCAGGCCTTCAGCCAGCCCGGCATCGTGGCCGTCGGGAGGAACACGTTGCTGCCGAACGTCAGCGGCATGATGAAGACGAGCATCAGGCCCTGCGCCGCGCCCGGGGACCGCATCAGCATTCCGACGAACACCGAACCCCAGCAGAAGCACAGGCCGAACGCGACCGCCAGCAGGATCGCGGCGACGAACTCGGCAGGACCGGTCTGCACGCGGAAGCCCATCACGGTCGCCACGGTCAGCAGCACCGCCAGGCACACCACGTACCGCACGAGGTCGGCCAGCACCGCCCCGACCAACGGGGCCGAACGGGCGATCGGCATGGCCCGGAAGCGGTCGAAGACGCCCTTCGTGATGTCGGTGTTGAGCTGTGTGCCGACCGTCAGCGACGCCTGCAGGACGTTCATCACGATCAGGCCCGGCACGAACGACTGGAGGTAGTTCTCGATCGAACCGCCCAGTGCGTTGCCGAACAGGTAGGTGAACATCAGCAGGAAGATGATCGGCATCAGCGTGACGTCGGCCAGCTGTTCCGGGTTCTTGCGGATCTTCAGGATTCCCCGCCAGGCAAGCGAAAACGCGTGCTTGGTGCCCTGGAGAGGACTGATGTGCCGGGGCGGGGCCACGGCGGTTGCGGTCGTCACGACCGGCTCCCTTCGAGTTCGCGGTCCGGCTTCGGCTCCTCGGCGGCGTGCCCGGTCAACGCCAGGAACACCTCGTCGAGGCTGGGCAGGCGCAGCGCCAGTTCGTCGGAGGTGATGCCTGCCGAGTCGAGGCGGCGCACGAGCGTGGACAGCAGCACCGGGTCGGCCACCGGCGCGGTCAGCAGCCCGGTCGCGTTGTCGCGGACCGGACGGACGCCGGTGAGTTCGGCCAGGATGCGGTCGACCTCGTCGAGGTCGCTCAGCGACGTCGGCCGCACCTGCAGCGTCTGCCCGCCGACCCGCCGCTTCAGCTCGTCGGCACGGCCGTCGGCGACCACGCGGCCGTGGTCGAACACGGTGATCCGGTCGGCCAGCTGGTCGGCTTCCTCCAGGTACTGCGTGGTGAGCAGCACCGTCGCGCCGTCGGCGACGAGGTTGCGGACCACCGCCCACACCTCGTTGCGCGCGTGCGGGTCGAGCCCGGTGGTCGGCTCGTCCAGGTACAGCACGGCGGGACGGCCGACGAGGCTCGCGGCGAGGTCGAGCCTGCGCCGCATGCCGCCGGAATACGTGCGGATCGGCCGCTTGGCCGCGTCGGTCAGCTCGAACTGCTCCAGCAGCTCCGCCGCCCGTACCCGCGCGTCGGCCCGGGACAGGTTCAGCAGCTTGCCGATCAGCACCAGGTTCTCGGTGCCGCTCAGGTCCTCGTCCACTGACGCGTACTGCCCGGTGAGCCCGATCAGGCCGCGCACCCGGACCGGGTCCCGGACCACGTCGTAACCCCCGACCGTGGCGTGGCCCGCGTCCGGTTTCAGCAGGGTCGCCAGGATGCGGACCGCCGTGGTCTTGCCCGCGCCGTTCGGCCCGAGCACCCCGACCACCTTCCCGAACGGGACCTCGAGATCCACCCCGTCCAGCGCCTTCGTCTCCCCGAAATGCTTGACCAGGCCCTCGGCCTGGATCGCGTGCGACATTGTCGCCTCCTCCTGTGTCGCTCCAGCACACAGTGGACGGAGCCGCTGGCAGGCCGCGCACACGGCGCTGACACGGACCTGTCAGCGCGTGCCCGGCATACTCTTCGATCATGGTGATGGAGGCGCGGACGCGAACCCGGCTGGTCACGGGCCTGCTCGTGCTGGTCGGACTGCCGCTGCTGGCGGTGGCTGTGCTGCGCACGATCGGCTGGGACGGCAGCAGCTGGTATCTGACCGCACTGCTGGCGCTGACGCCGTACATCGTCATCTACGGCTTGCTGCTCGCCGCGCTCGCGCTGGTGCTGCGGCGGTGGTGGGTCGGCGGTGTCGCGCTCGCGTTGTCCGCGCTGCTGGCGGTGTACGTCGCGCCGCGGGTGGCGTCGGACGAGCAGCCCGCGGCGCACGGGAAGACGGTGCGCGTGCTGGCCGCGAACCTGTACCTGGGCCAGGCCGATCCGGCGGCGCTCGTGCGGCTGGTCCGGGAACAGCGGATCGACGTGCTGAACCTGGTGGAGATGACGCCCGCCGCGATGTCCGCGCTGGAGAAGGCCGGGTTGTTCCAGACGCTGCCGTATCGCGTGCTGCATCCGGCGTCCGGTGTGGACGGTTCCGGCATCGTGTCGCGTTATCCGCTTGCCGAAGAGGATTACACTGGCGATTCAGTGCAGAAGCAGCCCGGCGCGGCGGCCGATCTCGGCGGTGGGACGACGTTGGAGATCGTGGCGGCGCATCCGCTTTCGCCGGATTCCGGGTATTACCAGTGGGAGCAGGAGATGCGGGACCTGTCGCGCGCGATCGGCGAGCACGGCCTGCGTGTGGTGGCAGGCGATTTCAACGCGACTCTCGACCACGCCGCGCTCCGGACGGTGCTGTCCCGCGGATATGTCGACGCGGCGGAGGCTCGCGGCGATGGGTTGATCCCGACCTGGTCGACGTCGTCGGTTCCGCTCGTGTCGCTGGACCACGTGCTGGTGGACCGCCGGGTCGCGATCCGGGATTACCAGGTGTTCGATGTGCCCGGGAGCGATCACCGGGCGGTTTACGCGGAGGTGCAACTGCCATGACGACCTTGCGGCCAAGCAGCGGGGAAGCCGAGTACCCGCGGCTGCTGGAGATCTGGCGCAGCGCCGTCGAAGCGACGCATGATTTTCTGGCCCCGTCGGACGTCGAGTACTACGCCACGCGCGTCCCGCTCTACTTCCCTGAGGTGGAGCTCACGGTGGCGGAGGTCGACGGAATCGCCGTGGGTTTCTCGGGAATCGCCGAGGGAAAGCTGGAAATGCTGTTCGTGCACGACGATTCCCGCGGACGCGGGGTCGGGACGGCGTTGCTGCGCGCGGCGCTGGACCGCTATCCGGGTCTCACCCTGGACGTGAACGAGCAGAACCCGCAGGCAGTCGGTTTCTATCTGCACCACGGGTTCGAGGTGGTCGGCAGGCAGGAGACCGATTCCGACGGCCGCCCGTTCCCCTTGCTGGAACTCAAACGAGCTTGACCAACGTCTCCAGCGCGCCGGCGGCGATCGAAACCCCGCGTCCGTGCCGGATCCGCGGTTCGCGCGGGTTGATCCGGATCAGCGCACCCGTCGCCGCGCTGGCGAGTTCGGAGTAGCGCCGCACCGTCGGAACCGCTTGTCCGGCACCGATTTCGACCACCACCGCGTCGCGGTTCGCGCGACGCCAAGCGGCTAGCTCGTCCAGCTGTTCCTGGCTGCGGTCGGGGATCCAGTCGAAATCCCCGAACATCAGGATGTTCGGCCGGGCGAGACTGCCGCAGCGCGGACAGGACGGCAACGGCGGGCGGGCGCGCATCGTCGCCTCGTCGATCTCGACCTTGCAGTCCTGCGCCGACCAGATCTCCCGTGAACATCCGGCCAGGCATTGCAGGTGATGGATCGACCCGTGCGCCTCGGCGACGTGCGGAAACCCCGCCTCCTGGAACTGTCCGTCCACATTGGACGTGAAAACCCTTACGCCACCGGATTTCGCCAGCCCGAGTTCGAGCAGCAGGCCGAACCCGCGGTGCGGGACAGTTTTCCGGTACAGGTCGAGCCGGTGCCCGTAAAAACCCCAGGCCAGTTCGGGATCCGAGGCGAAATGCTGCGGGTCGGCCAGCTCTTCGAACCGCAGCCCGAGCCCGGCGTACGGCGGATAGGCTCGCCAAAACCCTTCCCCGCCACGGAAATCGGGCAGTCCGCTGTCGACGCCCATCCCGGCGCCGGCGCACACGAGCAGCGCGCCGGCACCGCGGATCAGCTCGGCGGCGCGGGCGAGCTCGTCACTCACCCGGCTTCGATGCCTGCACGACCTCGAACTCCAGCAGGTTCGCGCCGGTCGACACCGGGTTCTTGCGCTCGCCCGCGTGCGCCTCGCGCGCCGGGCCCTTCGCCCAGGCCTGGTAGTGCTCCTCGGTTTCCCACTTCGTGTACACGAAGTAGCGCGTCTCGCCCGCGATCGGGCGGAGCAGCTCGAAGCCGAGGAACCCCTCCTGGTCGTCAACGGAGTGCAGCCGCGCGGCGAAGCGCTTCTCCAGCTCCGGGCCGGCGCCTTCGGGGACTTCGATTGCGTTGATCTTGACCACTGCCATGACCCCAGGGTACTTACGGCTGGCCCGGTCCAGCGGTTCGTGCCACTCTGCTCACAGTGTTTGATTGCGCCGACTTCGTCGGCGCGGGCGGGATCGCCTTTAGGTCGGCGTCCGACGGAACTACGCACCCGGCCCGGGGGGCCGTGCACGCAGCTCCGTCGGACGCCGACGCGATCCCGCCGTTTCGGGCACGTCGGGATCAGCACCGACTGGTTCGGCATCGCGGGCGGGCTGCGCGGTCACGAGGACCTGGTCGGCATGCTGTTCACGGCCAAACAGCACGGCCACTACGAGCTGGGCTCGGTGGACTACGCGACCGTCGCGGTCGGCCCGGACGAAGCGGCAGACGTCGTCCAGCTCGGCCTGGTCGGCACGGCCGCGCCGGACGGCACCCAGGTGCTCATCGGCGTGCGCGGCACCAATCCGCAGTACGGCCAGCCAAACTGTCGGCTAGAAGTGATCGCCGCGGACCGGCGCGCGGCTACCGAGACCCGTGACCGCATCGAGCAGCTGATGACCGAGCATGACGTACTGCGCGGTCAGGTGATCGCGTTCGGCCTGAGCGAGCACCGCAACAACGAGCTGGTCACCTTCCTGCCGAGGCCAGACCTGACCAGCGAAGACGTGGTGCTGCCGGACGGCATTCTGGAAGCGATCGAGCGGCACACCCTCGGCATCGCGGAACACGGCGCGCGGCTGGCCGCAGCGGGTCAGCATCTGAAGCGCGGCCTGTTGCTGCACGGCCCGCCGGGTACCGGCAAAACACACACCGTCCGGTACCTGATGGGCCAGCTCCCGGACTGCACGGTGGTGATCCTGACCGGCAGCGCGATGCGGTTCATCTCGAAGGCCGCGTCGCTGGCGCGCCGGCTGCAGCCGAGCGTCATGGTGCTGGAGGACGTCGACCTGATCGCCGAGGACCGCGATCTGGCGCACGGCCCGACGCCGCTGCTGTTCAGCCTGCTCGACGCCATGGACGGCGTCGGCGGCGACGCGGACGTCACCTTCCTGCTCACCACCAACCGCGCGAGCAGTCTGGAGAAAGCGCTGGCAGACCGGCCGGGCCGAGTCGACTTGGCGGTGGAAGTGCCGCTGCCGGACGCCGCGGGCCGGGAAGCGTTGCTGCGGCTGTACTCCCGTGGCCTGGAGTTGACGGCTGATCTGGCACCGGTGGTCGAGGCGACGGATGGCGTCACGGCGTCGTTCATGAAGGAGTTGCTCCGCCGGGCGTCGCTGCGCGCGCTGGCGCTTCGGCCCGACGACGAAGTGCGGGTCGGCGACGCCGAGCTAGGCGAGGCGCTGGCCGAGATGAACGACTCTCGCAGCAGCCTGACCAGGTCGTTGCTGGGCAGTCACGGCCGCAGCGGACCCGGGTAGAGATCGGCGTCCGACGGCAGCTTCGTCCCGTGGAACCAGTCCTGGAGGAAGCCGCTCAAATCGCGCCCGGCGACTTGCGACACGAGTTTTTCGAAGCCCGCCCATGTCGCGTTGCTGTTGCGGTGCTGGCTCACCCATTCGTGCAGCACCTTCTCGAACGCGGGTTCGCCTAGCTCCCGGCGGAGTGCGTGCACGGCCAGGATGCCCTTGTCGTACGCGCCCTCGAACAGGTGCTCCGGCCCCATGTCGACGAGCTTCTGGCCCCAGAAATCCGTGCTGCCCTTGGTGATTTCGACGGCCGCGCGGTAGCGGTCGTCCAGGTTCTGGCCCTCTCGCTCGCCCCACATCCACTGCGCGTACGACGCGAAGCACTCGTTCAGGCAGATGTCCGCCCACGAGTTGAGCGACACCGAATCGCCGAACCACTGGTGCGCGTTCTCGTGCACCAAGGTCAGGATTTCCGCCCATTTCGCATAAGTGGGACGGGTTTGCGTTTCCAGGGAGAAGTGGATGTTCTCGTCGAGATAGATCCCGCCGGCCGCGCTCTGCGGGTACCGGCCGAACTTGCTTTCCAGGAACGAGATCACCTCGGGCAGCCGGTCGCCGGTCGCCTCGCGGGCTTCGGCTCCGGGCGCGTAACCGGAAACGATCGGCGTGCCGTCCGGCAGCGTGGACCGCTGCACGGTGAATCTGTCGATCGCGATCGTGGTCAGGTAGCTGGCCACCGGATTCGGATCCGCCCACGTCGTGGTGGTTTTGCCGTCCTTGGCGCTGGTGCCCTGTTCCTTGCCGTTGGACAGCACCGTCCAGCCGGTGGGCACGTGCGCGGTCAGCGTGAAGGTCGCTTTGTCGCGCGGGGTTTCGTTGACCGGGTACCAGAACGACGCCGAATGCGGTTCGCCGACCAGGTACGCGCCGCCGTCCTCGGAGCGGGCCCAGCCGTTCTCCGACCCGCCGTCGTGCGGGGTTTTCGCCGGAACACCCGAATAGTGCACGCGCGTCCGGAACGTCGAACCTGAGCGCAGCGGCTCGGCCGGAGTGACCACCAGCTTGTTCTTTTCCCGGCTGTACTTCGCCGGTTTCCCGTCGATCTCCACCGCGGTGACGTCCAGCCCGCGCAGGTCGAGGTCGAAGCGGCTGAGGTCTTGGGTGGCTTTGGCGGAGACCGTGGTGTCGCCGTCGAGACGGCCGCTCGGCGGGTCGTAGCTGACGTCGACGTGGTAGTCGAGGGCGTCGTACCCGCCGTTGCCGTCCTCCGGGAAATACGGATCGCCCGCGCTGTTCGCGCCCGGTGCCGGATGCATCGGCGGCGGAGGCGGCGCGGCGGGCTCGGCGGGGCTGCACGCGGACAGCGCAAGCACGCCGATAAGGGCGAGGACGGCGGGCTGACGGCTGCGCATTCCTTCACCCTAGGGGCAGATTTGTGATGATGTAGCCGGGAAAACCCGGGAGGATTAATGCGACCAGGCCTGATCGACTTCGGCGGCGACGAACGCTCCGGCGTGTCGATCTTGCTTCTGCACGGGCTGATGGGCCGCGCGCGTACCTGGTGGCCGGTCGCGCAATGGCTCAACCGGTACGGCCGGGTGCGCGCCCTCGACGCCCGCGGCCACGGCCGGGCATCGCACACCGGGCCGTGGACCACCGAGCAATTCGCCGAGGACGTCGCGGACGTGCTCGCCGACCTCGGTCCGTCTGTGCTGATCGGGCACTCGATGGGCGGGCTGCACGCGTGGGCCGCCGCGGCGAAATATCCGGAGCTGGTGCGCGCGGTGGTCAGCGAGGATTTCGCGCCGGACCAGCGCGGACGCACCGTCGAGACCTGGCGCGGCTACTTCGAGAGCTGGCCGGTGCCGTTCGAATCACTGGCCCACGTTCGCGAGTTCTTCGGCGCCGCGGGCGACTACTTCACCGAATGCGTAGAGGAACGCGAGGACGGCTACCACCTGATCGCCGACCTGGAGAACCTGTACGAGATCGCCGCCGAATGGGGCCGCCGGGACTATTGGTCCATTGTGGACGGAATCCGCTGCCCGCTGCTGCTGGTCGAGGGCGAGCACACCGCGATGCCGCCTGGTCAGCAAGCCGAGGTCGCGGCGCGGGTGCCGGGCGCGCGGCACCTGGTCGTGCCCGGTTCGGCGCATTTGCCGCACGCCGAGGCTCCGGAGACTTATCGCGGCGCGGTGGAGGCGTTCCTGTCCGGCCTGTGACGCCTCACGTGTGCCGCCCTCGCTGGCACGCGTGAGGCGTCCCCGGTCAGCGGGCCAGCTCGGTGCGCCACGCGGCGGTCGAGCGGTCCGCCGGCACGATCAACGGCCAGACGTCCGAGCCGAGGTACGCGGATTCGTCGCTGGCCCGGGCCGCGGTGCAGCTGTCGCGGGAAAGCCCGTGCTCGGCCGCCACCGTGGCTACGGCTTCCGCGGTCGCCTTGCCGAACACGCCGTCCGTGGGCACGCCGAACCCGGCCGCGCGCAGGAACCGCTGCGCGGTCATCACCCGCGGTCCGGTGTCGCCCGGTTTGAGCAGCGGCCACTCCGGAACCTCGAGTCGCGCGACCGACAGGCCGAGCTGCTGGCCGACCGCCTTGCGCAGCTCCGGAAGCCGGTCGTAGAGCACCTGGCCGCAGCACTCGGTCGAGTTGAAATCGCGGTGGCCCTTGATGAACTCGGGCGTGATGCCGTACTGGTGCGCGATGTAGGCGATCAGCTGCACGAGCGAATCCCACAGCGCGACCGGCACGTCGACGGTGCTGTAGAGGCCCTCGTTCTCGATGCCGAGACATTCGCTGTTGTGGTTGCCGACGTTCGCGCCCTGCACGTGCTGCGTCCCGCCGCGCAGGATTTCGAGGCTGCGGTGCCGCCCCTCGGTGACGAAGCCGCCGCGGCTGTTCGTGAACTGCTGGCCGGTGTCGATCCAGCCGCGGGTGTCCATGTGGAAGTTCTGGATGTCCCGCGAGATCTGCAGCGCGTGCGCCAGCGAGTAGTCGGTGTTGTTGCCGGGGTCGACGGTGTGGTGCACCACGATGTAGGTGGGCTTGTGGTTCTCCACCACGATCGCGCCCGAGGGCGGCCGGGCGTTCCACTCGGCCGTCGAATGGATGACCGGGGTGGTGACCGCCGACGCGGATCTCGCCGTGGCGAAGCCCAAAGCGCCCGCGGCGGTGACGGTGAGGCCGCCCTTCAAGACGGCACGACGCGTTGCTTCCCCCATGCGGAACTCCTCAGCCCGGAAGTGCGACGGAGGAAAGCTAACCCCGCGCCCCAGGGCTGACAACTTTTTGCCGACTTTCGTCGTAGTGCGTCAGTGTTCCCCGGGCAGGGCGAAGAGCCCGTCGTGGGTTTGCTCCAGCAGACCGTCCACGAGCAGCGAGTCCAGGCACCGGTCGCGCTGGCCGGATTCGTGCCACACCAGGTCCAGCCGGGCCTTCTCGACCGGGCCCTCGCTGCCGCGCAGGACGTCCAGCAACAGCCCGCGCACCTGCCGGTCGGTGCCGGCGAACTTCTGCACCGGCTTGGCCGGGCCCGCGTACTCGGGGCGGCCGTTGTGCTGCCACGCGCATTCGGCGTAAATCGGGCAGTCCGCGCACTTCGGCGACCGGGCGGTGCAGATCAGCGCGCCCAGCTCCATCAACGCCGCGGACAGCTTCGCCGCCGGCGCGTCTTCGGCGGGCAACAAGGCTTCGACATCCGCCATGTCACGGGTATTCGACGCCGGACCAGCGTCGCCCGCGCCATGCACGGCACGGGCGACCACCCGGCGGACGTTCGTGTCCACCACCGGCGCGCGCTTGCCGTACGCGAACGCCGCCACCGCGCGCGCGGTGTACGCGCCGATGCCGGGCAACGCGAGCAGAGTGTCCACATCGGACGGAACGACGTCGCCGTGCTCCTGAGCGATGACGGTGGCGGCGGCGTGCAGCCGAAGCGCGCGACGCGGGTAGCCGAGCTTGCCCCACGCGCGCACGACCTCGCCGGTGGTTTCCGCGGCCAGCGCCGAGGGCACCGGCCAGCGGGCCATCCACTCCAGCCAGATCGGCTGGACGCGCGAGACCGGCGTCTGCTGCAGCATGATTTCGCTGACCAGAACGCCCCACGCCGAGCAGTCCGGTTCCCGCCACGGCAGGTCCCGGCCCACCTCGGCGAACCAATCGATCAGAACCTCTGCGTCTACTGCCACCCCACCATTGAATACGAGGGCGCTTACTTGACCTCGGTCAGGCTCCCGGCCTTCACGTCGTAGACGAATCCGCGCACGTTGTCGTTGTGCAGGAGGAAGTCGCTGCGCCGAGCGCGCTCCATCGAGGTGCGCACGCTGTCCTCGACCTTGCGGAACGCCTCGACCGCCCAGGTCGGCCGCAGCCCGGTGGCGGACTCCAGTTCGTCCTTGAACTCGTCCTCGGTGACCGTGGACAGGCCGCAGTCGGTGTGCTGGACGATCAGCACCTCGCGGGTGCCGAGCTTGCGCTGGCTGAGCGCGAGCGACCGGATCATGTCGTCGGTGACCACCCCGCCCGCGTTGCGCAGCACGTGCGCCTCGCCTTGCAGCAGGCCGAAGATCTCGAACACCCGGATCCGGGCGTCCATGCAGGTCAGGATCGACACCTGCAGCGACGGCCGGGGGGAGGACCGGTCTCCGGGAACGATGTCCCCGATTTCCTGATTACGCTTGAGCAGCACGTCGATGGAGGTCATGGGGCACCTTTCGGCCTGCGCTTCCCCGCGGGACACGGGCGGTTCTGTCCATGGAACCGGCACTCGGCCGCGCACACAATGCGGTGGGCGCGAAATCACGGCAAAGGCTGGGGTGGCTCGTGCGTGCTGAGCACGGTTCTCACCGCGGTAGCCACTCGCGACCTCAGCCGCCGAACCAGGGCTCCTCGACCGTCCGCGGCGGTGCCGACGTCCTCCCGACCCGCAGCTCGGTCGGCAAGGTGATCACCTTCGGCCCGACCCGCTCGGCCGAGCTGAGCAGCAGCCGCCCGGCCACCTTGCCCTTCTCCAGCACCGGCTGGTGCACCGTCGTGAGCCCGGAGCGCTCCGCCTCGGCGATGCCGTCGAAACCGGTCACCGTGAGGTCGAGCGGCACCCGCAGCCCCCGGCGCGCGGCCTCGGCCAGCGCACCGAGTGCGAGGATGTCCGAAGTGCACACCAGTGCGGTGACCTGCGGATACGCGTCCAGCAGCTGACGCGCGGCGGAGGCGCCGTCGTCCACCGTGTGGTCGAATCGCTCGACCACCGGCACGGTCGCCCAGTCGACTCCGGCCGAGGAGAACGCCGTCGCCAGCGCCTCCAGCCGGGTGCGCTGCACGTGGAAATGCGCGCCGCTCTGGCGTTCGGAGGTCACGAAATCGTCGTTGCGCTCGCGGCCGAGCCGCATGCAGAGGACGCCGATCTGCCGGTGGCCGAGCGCCACCAGATGGTCGGCGAGCTGGGTGACCGCGGCCGCGTCGTCCGGGCCGACGCGGTCCACGCCCTCGATGCGCGGCTGGTCGATGATCACCGTCGGCACGGGCCGCTCCAGGACGGCCGCGAGATGCGGGTCGTCGTCCGGCACGGAGTACACGACGAAACCGTCCACGCCCGCGCGGTGCACCGCGGCGAGGTCCTCGCGGCCGGGGCTGGCCGGCACCAGATGCAGGCCGACGCCCGCGTCCTCGCAGGCCAGCGCGAGACCTTCGAGCACGCCGACGGCGGCCGGGTCGCGGAAGGCGTAGGAGAGGTTCTCGGTGAGCAGCAGCCCGACCGCGCCCGCCTTCCGGGTGCGCAGCGAACGCGCGACCGGGTCGGGGCCGGGGTAGCCGAGCCGCCGCGCGGTCTCGAGCACCCTGCGGCGCAGTTCGGGGGACAGCTGATCCGGGCGGTTGTAGGCGTTGGACACGGTGGTCCTGGACACCCCGAGTTCCGCCGCGAGCGACGCCAATGTCGCCTGCCTCCGGGTGCGAATAGGACGGCCCATCCGCAAACCGTAACGGTTCAGATCGTTTTCCAGAAGCGACACCCCTGTGGTGAGCGTCTCGATCCGTTCGGTGATCACGAGGGGGCTCGGCCACCCGGTGGAGTGAGGCTCGCCGTTCGGATGGGGTAAAGTGAATCTGACAACGGTTTCCATTAGCAGTTCGACCCAGGAGTGCCCGATGACTTCCCGCCGCACCACGAGCGTTCTCGCCACCGCGTCGGCTCTGGCTGTGCTCGCGCTCAGCGCGTGCTCCAGCACGTCGTCCTCGACCGGTTCCGGGGCGGGAGGGGGCACGGGCGACCAGGTGAAGGTGGTCGCCTCCACCGATGTCTGGGGCAGTGTCGCGTCCGCCGTCGGCGGCGACAAAGTGCAGGTCAAGTCGATCATTCACGATCCGTCCGCCGACCCGCACTCATACGAGTCCACCGCCGACGACGCGCTCGCCGCGAAGAAGGCGCAGCTGACGCTGGCCAACGGCGGCGGGTACGACGAGTTTTTCACCAAGCTGTCGGCCGAGGCGGCTTCGGCGAAGAAACTGGTCGCCTACGACATCGCCGCGCCGGGCGAGGAGAACGAGCACGTCTGGTACGACCTGCCGGGCGTCGAGAAGGTCGCCGACCAGGTCGCGGCCGCGCTCGGTGAGATCCAGCCCGCGTCGAAGCAGACGTTCGACGACAACGCCAAGACCTTCAAGGGCCAGCTCGAAGGCCTGATCAAGAAGGCGGGCGCGCTGGGAACCGCGCACCCGGACACGAAGGTCGTCGTCACCGAACCGGTCGCGCACTACCTGCTGAAGACCGCGAAGATCGGCGACGCCACCCCGAAGGCCTTCTCCGACGCGATCGAGAACGAGACCGACGTGCCCGCCGCGGCGGCCTCCGAGTTCACCAAGCTGATCAAGGAGAAGCAGGTGAAGGCACTGGTCAACAACGTGCAGACGGTGACCCCGCTGACCAAGCAGGCAGTCGCCGACGCGAAGGCGTCCGGGGTCGCGGTGGTCGACGTATCCGAGACGCTCCCGGCGAACGTCACGGGCTACATTGACTGGATGACCAAGGATGTGGACGCGCTGTCGGGGGCTCTGAACAGCTGATGTCCGTCCAGCTTCCCGATGCCGGCCCCGCGGTCCGCGTGCGCGGGGCCGGGCTCGCCTTCGGCGACCGCACCCTCTGGTCCGGTTTGGACCTGGACGTCGAGCCGGGCGAGTTCCTGGCCGTCCTCGGCCCGAACGGTTCCGGCAAAAGCAGCTTCCTGAAGGCGCTGCTGGGCATGCAGTCGCTGTCGGCGGGCACGGTGGAAATCGCCGGCGGTCGCCCGGGCGGGGCGAACCGCAAGGTCGGCTACATCCCGCAGCAGCGCGCGATCGACGATTCGCTCACGCTGCGCGGCGTCGACCTGGTCGGCCTCGGCTTGGACGGCCACCGCTGGGGTCCGGGGCTGGCTGGGATGCGCGCGCGGAAACGACGGGTGGCGTCGGTGATCGAATCGGTCGGCGGCACGCGCTACGCGAAGCAGCCGGTCGGCAAGCTGTCCGGCGGCGAGCAGCAACGGCTGCGGGTCGCGCAGGCGCTGGTCGGCGACCCGACGGTGCTGTTGTGCGACGAACCGCTGCTGTCGCTGGACCTGGCGCACCAGCGCGCGGTGAGCGAACTGATCGACGCGCGACGGCGTGAAGCCGGGTCCGCGGTGCTGTTCGTGACGCACGAGATCAACCCGGTGCTGCAGTTCGTCGACCGCGTGCTGTACCTGGTGAACGGCCAGTTCCGGATCGGCAAGCCGGACGAGGTGATGACCTCGGAGACGCTGTCGGACCTGTACGGAACGAAGATCGAGGTGCTGCGCGTCGGCGGGCAGATCCACATCGCCGGTGCGCAAAGCGCGCTGTGCGAGGACGAACCGCATCACCACGAGCAGGAAGCAGTGGGCTGAGCCTTGGACGGCATGTTCGACTTCGCCAAGACGTGGGAGCTGATCGCGGAACTGGACAGCGTCCGGATCGCGTTGATCGCGGCCGCGGTGCTCGGCTTGCTGGCCGGGGTGCTCGGTCCGCTGATCGTGATGCGCCGGATGTCCTTCGCCGTGCACGGCACGTCAGAACTGGCGTTCACCGGCGCGGCCGGCGCGCTGCTGCTGGGCGTCGGGGTGGAATACGGCGCGCTGGCCGGCGCGGTGGCGGCGGCTCTGCTGCTGGGAATCCTCGGCATCCGCGACGCCGACCGGGATTCGGTCATCGGCGTGATCCTGTCCTTCGGGCTGGGCATGGGCGTACTGCTGCTGTCGTTCTACAAAGGACGGTCAGCGAACAAATTCGGCATCCTGACCGGCCAGATCATCACGGTGGACACCACGAACCTGACGGCACTGGTGATCTCGGCGGCGGCGGTCCTCGCGGTGCTGGCGATGATCTACCGCCCGCTGCTGTTCGCGAGCGTCGACCGCTCGGTGGCCGAGGCGCGCGGGGTGCCGGTCAAGACGCTGACGGTGCTGTTTTCCCTGCTGGTCGGGGTCGCGACGGCGTTGAGCGTGCAGGTGGTCGGGTCGCTGCTGGTGGTCGCATTGATGGTGACGCCCGCCGCGGCCGCTGCCCGCGTGACGGCCAGTCCGCTGCGTGCGACGGTGTTGTCGGTGGTGTTCGCGGAGGTCGCCGCGCTGGGCGGGATCGTCCTGTCGCTGGCCCCGGGGCTGCCGGTAAGCGCGTTCGTGACTTCGATTTCGTTCTTGATCTACCTGGTGTGCCGTGTGATCGCGTGGGTCCGCGACCGCCGGCGCGGGGTGCGGACCAGTCCGGTGGAGACGGCGGCGGTTCCGGTCGGTTAGCGGTACACGGTCACCTGCTGGCGAGACAACGTCGGCAGGTCGATCTGGTCGAGGACGGCCATCGCGAGATCCGCGTAGGACAACGGGATTGACGCTGCCTGGGCGTCGAGCACGTCTCCGGCGAGCCGGTACTCGCCGGTCGCCGGTGCTTCGAGCGACAGCCCGGGCGGCGGCGTGACGACGAGCCAGTCCACCGCTTGTTCCCGCCAGGAGGCCAGGCCCTTCATCCGGGCTTCGGCGAAGGGACGCAAGAAAGCGGGGAAGGTCGTGGGGTCCTCGAACACTCGGCCGCTGGCGGTGCGCAGAGTCGCGGCGAGACCGATTTCGATCACCCTGGATCCTCGCGCGACCCGAGCGAGGTTCTCGATCAGCCGCACGTAGTAGTCGGGATCGAAGTCTTCGAACGACTCAGGCGGGGCGGTAAACGGCGTCACCGCGTTCACCAACGCCGCGACTTCCCCAGGCAACACGGCCGCGACGCTGTCCGAGTCGGTCAGATCTCCCGCGACGACCGTGACGCCATCCCCCAGCGCGGCCAGTTTTTCGTGCCTGGCGGGGTCGCGGACCACTCCGAGCACGGGGCGTCGGCGACGCAGCGCCTCGGCGGCGATCGCGAGCCCGGCCCGGTCGCCCGCACCGAAAACCACGATCGGACTGTTTCGCTGTTCAGTGGCCACGGACGGGACGTTATCTTCGGAAAACTGGTTACTTCAACGAAACCGGAGGTCAGCGGACATGGCTGTCGACGCCCGGCGCGGCACCCGGATGGACCCGGCGTGCCCGATGGCCGCCTTCCCTTTCCAGGTCGGCGGGAAGTGGACCGGAATGGTCGTCGTCGCGTTGCTGGACGGGCCACTGCGCTTCGGCCGCCTCCGGCAAATCCTGGGTGCCAGCAGCGCCAAAGTCCTCGCTGAAACCCTGCGCGACATGACCCGCGACGGTCTGGTCACCCGCACCGACCACCAGGCCAATCCGCCCCACGTCACCTATGAGCTGACTGACCTCGGCCGTAGCCTCCTGCCGGTCATCGACGCCATGCGCGAGTGGAGCGACCAGCACTTAGCCGATCTCCTGGCGCACCGCCGCCTCTCCGCTACCGGATCGGATGCTGCGCAAGCGCGCTCTTCACCGCCGCGATGAACCCCTCGTCGGTAAACGGCACCAGCCCGCCGGAGACATTCCGCTCCACCGCCTGCAACACCACCACGTGCGAGTTCACGAACTGGTCCACCGCCTGCGACTGCGGCGTCTTGTCCGTCGAATACGCGAGGTAGGTCAGGTTCGTGAACGCCGCCTCCAGATACCGCGACGACGCGAGGCTGAACGAGTCGCCGTAGACCAGGGTCGGCTGGTCGATCGTTCCGACCATGGGCGGAGCCGAACGGTGCACCGGCTGGTCGATGCTGCCGACGAACTCGCCCGCGCGGTTGGTGACGCCGTCCGGGCGCAGGTCGTACCGGGTGTTCGATTTGACGCCGGTCTGGCCGAGCAGCAGCGGCAGGTCCGCGACCGCGTCGTACTGGCCGTCCGGGGCGCTCAGCCAGTTGGTCGTGGTGCCCGGCTTGATCTTTTCGGCGAGTGCGCGGGTGAGCACGAGGCCGCCTTCGTCGCGCCAGTGCGTGTCGTTGGGGGCGTAGATCGGGTGCCCGACCCGGGCCGCTTCGGCGGCGAGTTGCGGGCGCAGGTCGAGCGAGTGGCCTTCGGTGGTGATCTTGTACCAGTCGTTCGGCGAGGCGGCCTGCGAACATTCCTTGCCCGGGTAGCTAGCGGGCAGGTACTGCGGCACCATCGTCGTCTTGTCCGGCGTCACCACGAACACGAACTTCCGGCCGGACGCCTCGACCGCCGAGCGCAGTTCCTCGACCCGCTTCATCGTGGTGTCGATGTCCTGGGTCGGCGTGCACTTCGCTTCGGAGTCGTAGCCGTAGTACAGCCAGCCTTCGGATCCCTGGACCACCTTGCGGTATCCGGCTTGGCTGGAACCCGGTCCGCTCGGCAGCGTGGGGCCCGTGTTCGGTGCGCCCGGCTGCTGCAGCGGCGGTGCCGGGATCGGGCCGGTGTTCGACGCCGAACCCTGGTCGAGCGGGGCGGTTTCGCCGAAGACGCCCTCGCTGATCCCGTTCGCCGCGTTGATCGCGCCCGCCCGGAACGACAGCTGATCGGTCGCCCATTTGGGCAGGTTGGTGAAGAACCCGAACCCTTCGGCGAGGCTGGGGAATCCGGCGAGCTTGTGGTTTTCGATCTCGCTCGGGCGGACCCCGACGACCCACAGCATCGTGGGTGTCACGAAGAACAACAGCGCGCTGACCAGTGCGGTCAGCTGCCGTTTGCCGTGCCGCGGGCGATGCAGCGCGTGCTCGCGGGGCAGATAGGCCTCGTGGACTGCGGGCAGCTGCGGTGGCTCGGACACGCTCATGAGATTAGTCAGTTCGAGTGAGCCCGGCGCGAACAACCGCCGAAAAGTCAGCCGAGCATGAGGAGGACTTGCAGTTCGCCGACGATGAACCCGATCACGCCGCCGACGGCGATCAGCTTCCATTCGTCCTGCCGGAACGCCGGCCGGAGCAAGCCTTCGAACTCCAGCGGCGTCAGCGCGAGCATCCGCTGCTCCACCATCTTCGCCACGTCCATCGCCTCGGTCAGGTACCCCTCGGCGTAGCGCGCGGTCAGCGGCATCTCGGCCAGCGCCCGCTGTGCCGCGGCGTGCTTCATCTCCTGCAGCCGCTGCGCCCCGACGGTGAGCGCGACCACCGGTTTCGCGGCGCTGACCTGCGCGTCCACCGCGTGCCCGACGGCGCGTTCGACCATCGCCACGAGCCGGTCCGACTTCGGGCCGCGCAGCAGGGCGTCGAGCAGATTCGGGACGGTCAGCACCTCGTTGGCGACCAGTTCGCCGTACTGCCGGGCCACTTCGGCGCGCCGCCGCTGGAACTTGCCCTGCAGGATGACCCGGCCCAGCCGGACCGGTTCGCGCGGCAGGAAGATCATCTTGATCGCCAGCCAGTCGGTGAACAGCCCGATCGCACCGCCGAAGATCGGCAGCACGAGCGGTTGCCGGGTCAGCGCCCACACCAGCGCCTGGACCAGGCCGAGCACGAAGCCGAATACGATGCCGGCGCGCGCGATGAACGTCATCTCCGGCCGGGACGTTTCGCGGATCAGCCGCACCAGCAGCGCCCGGTCGCGGGTGAGCTGTTCGACCGTCATGTGCCGGACGTCGAGCACCTCGTCCAGGTTGTCGCGGACCTCGTCCAGGAATTCCCGCACCAGCTGCGGCGTGCTGGCCTGCACCTGTTTGATCAGCAGTTCCTGGGCGAGCGTCGGCATGACCTCCCACAGCCGAGGATGATGCTGTTCGAGCACGTCGCGGGCGATCCCGTCGACCGCGCGCAGCAGCGGCTGTTCGAGTTCGCGGGTGATGATCACCGGGTCGACGCGGGCGAAGACCTCTTTGATGTCGAGCAGGTTCGCGGTGAGCAGTTCGGTAGCGATCGCGGCCATCCGGCCGCCGTGCTTCGGCACCACGCCCTGCCAGCCGAGGAAGGGGCGGATGCCGATGAATTCGAGCGGGCGGAACATCATTTCGATCGCGACGCGCTTGGTGACGTAGCCGATCAGCGCGGCGACGAACGGCATCGAGACGTACACCGGCCAGTGCCGCGCGAGATCGTCCAGCACCGCGTCCACCCGGGTCTCCCTCCCCCGTTTCGGAAGGAAACCGTATCGCGCGATCACTCCGCGTCTTTCCCGCCACCACCTTCAACGGCGGCGCGATCACCCCAGGAGCAGCAACGCCTGCAGTTCGCCGACCAGCCCGCCGATCACCGCGCCGACCGCGATCAGCTTCCATTCGTCCTGCCGGAACGCCGGCCGCAGCAGCTGCTCGAATTCGAGCGGGCTGAGCCGGCGCATCCGGTCCACGATCGTGTTGCGGACGTCGAGCGCGTTCACCGCGTACGTCTCCGCGTGCCGGATGGTGTCCGGCACGCGCTCAGCGGCTTTCGCGGCGGCGACCTGCTTCATTTCCTGGAACCGTTTCGTGCCCACCGCGATCGCGACGAACGGCTTCACGACGCTCGCCTGCGCGTCGATCGTCTTCTGCACCTCGCGGCTGATCAGGGAGAACAGCCGGTCGGATTTCGGCCCGCGCAGCACGCCTTCCAGCAGATTCGGCACGGTGATGATCTCGCGCGCGATCATGTCGCCGTAGTCGGCGGCCACCTCGTCGCGGCGCTTCTGGAACACGCCCTGCCAGGTGTAAAAGCCGAAGAACCGTTTCGGCTCACGCGGCAGGAAGATCATTTTGAGCGCGAGCCAGTCGGTCAGCCAGCCGATCCCGAGCCCGAACAGCGGCAGCACGATCGGCGACCTCGTCAGTGTCCAGACCAGCAGCTGCACGCAGCCGAGAATGAACCCGAACCAGATGCCCGACCGGGCGATGAACCGCATTTCCGGCCGCGAGATGTCGCGGATCAGCCGGTTCAGCAAAGCCTTGTCGCGCACCAGGTTCGTGACGACCATGTGCTTGAGGTCGAGCACGTCCTCGATGTTCTGGGAAATCTCGCGCATGATCTTCGTGATCGCCCGCGGCGCCTCCGCCTGCACGCGTTTCAGCAGCAGTTGCTGCGCACCGGACGGCAGCATTTCCCACAGCCTCGGCTGATAGGTCTCCATCACCTCGCGGGTGACGTCCTCGACCACGCGCAGCAGCGGCTGTTCGATCTCCTTCGCGACCTGCTCCGGGTCGAGCCGGGCGAAGATCTCCTTCGGATCGACGAGGTTCGTGGTGAGCATTTCGGTCGCGGTGGTCGCCATCCGCTCGGCGTTCGCGGGCAGCACGCCCTGCCAGCCGAGGAAGGGGCGGAGGCCGACGAATTCGAGCGGCCGGAACATCATCTCGATGGCGACGCGCTTGGTGACGTAGCCGATCAGCGCCGCGATGAACGGCATGGAGACGTACACCGGCCAGTGCTCGGCGAAAGTGTGCACGCGCGTCCCCTCCGTGTCGCTCACGGAACGGTAACCCGCGCGTCAGTGGAGTAAGAGCAGCACCTGCAGTTCGCCGACGAGTCCGCCGATGACCGCGCCCACGGCGATCAGCTTCCACTCGTCCTGTTTGAACGCCGGACGGAGAATCCCCTCGAACTCCAGCGGCGTCAGCTGCTGCATCTTGTCGACGATGGTGTTGCGGACGTCGAGCGCGTCGGTCGCGTAACTCTCGACGTGCTTCACGGTTTCCGGCAGATACGCGATGGCTTTCTCCGCGGCGGCCTGCTTCATCTGCTGGTACTCGCGCCCGCCGACAGCCAGCGCGACCAGCGGCTTCGCCAGACCGGCCTGCGCGTCGACGGTCCGCTGAACCTCCCGCGTGACAAGCGCGAACAGCTTGTCCGCCCGCGGCCCGGTCAGCACGGCCTCCAGCACATTCCCCGCGGTGAGGACTTCCTCCGCGATCAATGCACCGTAGTCCGCGGCGACCTGCGCGCGGCGTTTCTGGAACATGCCCTGCCAGGTGAAGAACAGGAACCGGCGCGGCTGACGCGGGTAGAAGATCATTTTGAGCGCGAGCCAGTCCGTGACGAAGCCCGTGACGAAACCGAAGATCGGCATGATCACCGGTTGTTTCGTGAGCGCCCACGCGATGAGCTGGACGAGCCCGATCACGAAGCCGAAGCCGATCCCGCTGCGCGCGATGAAGCGGAACTCGGGCGCGGCGACCTCGCGGATCAGCCGGCAGGTGAGCGATTTGTCCCGGACCATCGCGTTGATCAGCATGTCGTTGACGTCGAGCACTTCGTCCACGTTCGACGACACTTCCCGCATCAGCCGTTTGACGACCGCGGGAGCCTGCGCGCGGACGCGGTCCACGAGCAGTTGCTGGGCGCGGGCGGGCAGCATTTCCCACAGCCGCGGCTGGTAGGTCTCGAAGACTTCGCGGGTGACCTCGTCGACCGCTTTCAGCAGTGGTTCTTCCAGTTGCGCGACCATTTCCTCGGGGTCGAGCCGGGCGAAGACCTCGCGCGGGTCGAGGAGGTTCTTGGTCAGCAGGTCGACCGCGGTGGTGGCCATTCGCCGGGAGTTGGCCGGGATGACGCCCTGCCAGCCGAGGAAGGGCCGGATGCCGCGGAATTCGAGCGGCCGGAACATCATTTCGATGGCGACGCGTTTGGTCAGGTAGCCGATGAGCGCCGCGATGAACGGCATGGTCGCGTACACGTGCCAGTGCGCGGCCAGGTCGGCGGCGATGGCGGAAAAGTCCATGCGTCTGCCCCGTTCGCCCGCGCGGTACGTCGAGGAGACAGGATGCCATGCGTGACGTCGGGTTTCGCGCTTCGTAATACAGCCGTTTGGCGGTACGTGCCGCGGGTGCCCCGCTCACTAAGGTAGCCCGATGGTCGCGCCCGAAAAGCCGCAGCACCCCGCCTTTGCTGTTACCCGGAAGGGATACGACCCCCACCAGGTCGACGCCCGCCTCGCCCAGCTGACCAGCGAACTCAGGACGACCTCCCACGGCCGCGACGAGGCGGTGGCCACGGCTGGCGAACTCACGAAGGCTCTGACGACAGCCCAGACAGAGCTGTCCGAGGCGAAGGCCGCGCTGGTCCGCGTCACCTCGAGCCCGGCAGGCGCCGGCGCGATTTCCGAGCGCGTGCGGATGATGGTGCAGCTGGCCGAGGAGGAAATCGCCGACCTGCGCCGCTCCGCGGAAGCGGACGCGACCTCAACGCGCGCCGAAGCGGACCGCTACGCACACGAAACCCAACGGGCAGCGGACAAAGCGGCCAAAGAAGCGGAAGCGGAACGCCAGCGGTTGCTCGCGGAGACCAACGCTGAGTTGGCTGCGCGCTCGGAGGCTCTCGACGCCCGGATCGCGGCCGCGGAGAAGGACTTGGCTGCGCGACAGGCAGATCTGGAGTCCCGGATCGCCGCGGCCGAAGCGGACATCGCGACTCGGACTGCTGCCGCGGACGAGGAGATCGCGACCCGCCTGGCGGACTTGGAAGCCCGGCTCAAAGCGGGCAACGAAGACATCGCCACGCGCACGGCTGCCGCCGACGAGGACATCGCCACCCGTACTGCGGCGGCTCTTTCGGAGATCGCGACCCGCCTGGCAACGGCTGACGAAGACATCGCCACGCGCACCACCGCGGCCAACGAGGACATCGCGACCCGTACTGCGGCGGCTAATGAGGACATCGCCACTCGCACGGCTGCAGCCGACGCGGAGATCGCCTCTCGCGCCGAAGCCGCCGACCGGGCCCGAGCCGAAGCCGACCAAGCTGCCGCGACCGCCCGAGCCGAGGCAGACCAGGCTGCCCTGACCGCCCGCACCCAGGCCGACGAAGCCGCCGCCGAAGCCCGAGCCAAGGCAGACGCCGAATCCCAGCACGCCCGCCTGGCCGCAGACGCCGAAGCCCGCCGCATCCGCGACGAGAAGGACGCCGAAGCCCTCCGCGTCCGCACCGAAGCCGACGAAGCCGCCGCCCAAGCCCGAGCCGAGGCAGACGCCGCGGCCGAAGCCGCCCGCCTGGCCGCCGACGAAGAATCAGCCCGAGTCCGAGCCGAAACCGACGCCGCCGCGGAAGCAGCGGCCGCCAAAGCCCGCGACGAGGCCGACCGTCGAGCGTCGGAAGAAATCGCCATCAAGAAGGCCCAAGCGGAAACCGCCCTCGCCGACGCTCTCCAAAAACAAACCGAAGCCACCGAATCGCGCACCCTCGCGCTGGACTTGCGAACCAAGGTCGCCGACCGGATCGCCGCCACGAACGAGGCGGTCCAGGAGGCGTTGCGGTTCCTCGGTACCCAGGAAGAGGAAGTCGCCGCTTCTCCCGCCGCTGCTTCTCCCGCTGCCGTGCCTTCGCCGACCGACGCACCTCCGCAGGCTTCGGCTGCCTCGCAGACGGAAGCGCCTTCTCCGACTGGCTCGTCCGCACCTGCCTTGCCGCAACCGACCCCGCGCCCGACTGCGTCCGCGGCTTCGGACCCGCAGCCACCCGCAGACGCGCAGCAACCCGCGAAGTCCGCCGAACAACCGACACCGCGCACTGGCAACGGCAACGGCCGCCGCCCCGGACGTCCCCGCGCGGGCCGCTCGTAACCGCCTCACCTCGGACGGCTTCTCTTTGCCGGGCCAGCTTGCTTTGATCTCGTAAGCCTCGCGACTCGCCCGGTTCACTTAGCTGGCTCTGGTTCCGCTGCTTCGTGCCCGTTTAGCCCGCCCTGGTCGAACGAGCTTGCCTTGGTCTCGCAAGCCTCGCGGCTCGTCCAGTTCGCCTAGCTCGCCCTGGTTCCGCAGCCTCATGCCCGCCTAGCTCGCCCTGGCCGCACAAGCTTGGCGGTCCGCCCTGGCCACGAAAGCCCTCGTGCCGCGCCCAGATCACCTTGGCGCGGCAAGCATCGCGACTCACCTACCCCGCCCAGCTTGGCTAGCTCCTCAACCGCCGCCGACTAGCGGCACAACATCAAATCCCCGCCCCACCTCACCCCGCCGCCACCGCGAACAACTCATCGTCAATCCAGCCACGATCCCGCAACTCCCGGCAAAACCGCCGATACGAAGCCAACATCGCCGCCGACTCACCAGGCTGTGGCTCAACAAGCGATCCCGTCGGCATCCCCTTGCACACCGCACTCAACCCGCCCGGCGTACACCCCGCCGCCGCAAGAAGCGCCGCGCCGTATCCCGTTTCCGCCTGCGGGGCCACCTGCAATCCGAGCCCGCTCACCGTAGCCCGGATCTGAGTCCACAAAGGACTCTTACTGCCGCCGCCCGCCGCGAGGAGCGGTTCGCGGACCGGGACCCCCAATCGCCGCAGATGGTCCAACGCGAGTCGTTCCAGGAAGGCGACTCCTTCTAGTCGCGCCCGATGCAGCTCGACCTCGTCGGCTGGGCTGCCGAGGAGAAAACCTTCCGCGTCGCCGCGTGCGAAGGGGAACCGTTCTCCCTTGCGCCGTAACGGGAAAGCCACCACCTCAGCCGGGCCGCGGGCAGCGGCGGCGGCATCCAGCTCGGCCAGCCGCGGACTGTCCGAAACGGATTCGCCGCCGGTATTCGACGCGCCGCCGGGCAGCCACCAGCCGTCTGGATGCCGGTGGCTGTACATGACGCCAGCAGGATCCGGCACCAGCGACTCCGTGACCCCCTTCAGGACGTACGTGGTCCCGAGAATCCCCACGAACCGCCCTGGTTCGACCGCACCCGCGGCCAGTTGTCCCGCACATCCGTCCGTCATGCCCGCCACCACGAGACATCCGGCAGGCAATCCGGCAGACGGCACCGGAATCTCGCCGAGCACGCTCGTCGGCGCGACTACCGGCGGCAGCATCCCTTCCGGCACACCTAAACCAGCGAACACCTCGGACGGCCATTCTTCAGCCAACGGGTCGTAGCCGCTTTTGAGCGCGTGCGACCAATCCGCCGCGACCGGATGTCCGGTCAGTTTCGCCGCGATCATTTCCGGCGTGTGCCGGACGGCGACCGCCTCGGTGTGCTCGGCCAGCCAGGCGATCCGGCCGAGCGCGGCCGTCGGCGAGACGCCCGAACCCAGTTTCCGCCACCGTCCGGCACCGAGTTCCGCGGCTTTCGCGTTGTAACCCGCGCCGCGCCGGTCGTCGTACATCAACGCGGGCGTCACCGGTTCGCCCGCGGCGTCGACTCCGACGATCGTTCCGGACGTCGCCGCGATCGCCACCGCCGAGACTTCCGCGCCGCGTCCGGGCAGCGCGGCAGTGACCTCGCTCAGCACCGAACCGACCGCGGGCCACCACGCCGACGGATCCTGTTCGCTGTGGCCACCGCCCGCGCGCACCGGCGCCGGCAACGACGCCGATGCGGTGGCGAGGACCGATCCGTCGCGCACCGCGAAGGCGCGAACCCCCGCGGTGGCGACGTCGATGCCGACCGAGACCTGCTCGTTCACGCCGTGCTGACCCTCTCTTCGACATCTTGCAGGCTGCCGTCGTTCGCGAGTGCTTTCTCGGTTGCCTCAGGCAGCTTCAGGAAGCGCACCAGCACCGCGGCCACCAGGTACAGCGCGGCGAAGATGATGACCACTCCGGCGGCACCGGCCGGCCCGAGGAACAACGACACGATCGCCGGCCCGACGAAGGCCGCCGCGCCCGCGCCGAGGTTCAGCAGAGCCATCGCGCCACCCTTGTGCTCCGGAGCCAGCGACGGCAGCAGCGCGGAGATGGGCACGAACCCGGCGAGCGTCGCGCCGTAGAGCGCGCCGACGATCAGCGCGAGCCAGTAATACTGTTCGCCCATCGCGACCGGCACGAAGTACAGCAGCAGGATCGAGATCGCGCAGCCGATCGCGCCGAACCAGAAGATCGTGGTGCGCCAGCCGATCCGATCGCTCAGTACGCCGAAGATCAGGTTGAAGAAGATGTTCGTCCCGTAGATCACCGACACGAGCAGCAGCCAGCGGCTCTCCCCGAACCCGATCTGGGAGATGAAGATCGTCGGGAAGAACACCAGCATGCCGAATTCGGGAGCGGTGTTGATGATCCGCACGATCATGCCGATGCCGACCCTCGGCTTCTTCCACGCGATCGAGACGCTGGAAACCAGGCTCTGCACCGGTTTCACCTCGGGCGGCGCGAGCCTGCGGTAACCCGTGCGCTGCCGGACGCCGAGCACCGCCACGAGTCCGCCGACGCCGAGCAGCACGACCGCGACCCACAACGTGCCGTAGTGGCCGAACAGCGGATTGGTGAAGCTCGCGACGAGCGCGCCGAGCGTGGGAAGACCGCCGGTGAAGGCGAAGTAGAACCAGCCGACCGCCGCGCCGAGCCGGGCGACCGGAGCCACCGCGGTGATCCACACCAGGAAACCGAACGCGAACATCGGATAGCCGAATCCGCGGATGCCGTAGCAGATCAGCATCGCCGCGTAGTTCCCGCTGGCGAGGCCGAGTGTCAGGAACAGCGCGTCGAACACGAGCCAGATGACCAGCCCGATGATCATCACCCGGCGCGGTCCCCACAGTTCGGACAGCGCGCCCGAGAGCCACGACGCCAGCATTACGGCGACGCCGTACACGGTGATCACGTACGACGCCTTGATTTCCGTGCCCGCGCCGTTGTCCGCCATGTACGGCGCGATGAAGCCGGACTCCACCCCGTCGCCGATCATGAACAGGAGCAGCCCGACATAGCCGAGGAACAGGGGCGCGGGCAGCCCCCATTTCGTAAGCAAGCGCCCGAAGCCCGACTTGGGCAACTCCGCTGTTGCCGACTCGTTCATACACGCCTCCATGACGTCGAGATCGAACGTATCATGGACCGTGTGAACTTCGCACGCAAGAGTGTTATTAAGTCGATCAGTTGTCGGGATCTTCGGCGACCTGCACTTCGACCCGGCTGCGCAGCTCGTCGACGTAGTGCGGGTCCGCTCCCTCGTCCACGATCAGCAGGTCGTAGTCGTCCAGCGGCGCGAGCCGGTGCAGTGCCGTGCGTTTCATCTTGCTGTGGTCCATCAGCAGCACCTTGTGCCGCGCGCTGGCCAGCATCGCCCGTTTGATCATCACGATCTCGGGCTCCTGGTGGAAGCTCATCGACGTGCTCATCGCCGAGGTGGACACGAACGCGATGTCCACCGAGAGCCGCTCTATCGACTCGATGCTCTGCATGCCGAGGAACGAGTCGTGAGTGGGCGAGTAGTCCCCGCCGATGCAGATCAGCCGCAGTTCGTGCACGTTCTTGAGCACGTCGATCGCGGCGAGGTAGTTCGTGGCCACGGTCAGCGGCGTCACGTCGACCAGGAGCCTGGCCAGCGCGAGCGCGCTCGTGGAATCGTCGAGCAGCACCGACATGCCCGGCTCGACCTGCTCCACCGCGTGCATCGCGATCACGCGCTTGGCGTCGACGTGCGCGTTCATCCGGTACTCGGCGTTGCTCTCGAACACTGTCGACGGCATCGCCGAGACGCCGCCGCGGTACTTCCGGACCAGGCCGCGCCGGGACAGCTCGTCGATGTCCCGGTGCACCGTCATCATGCTGACGCCGAGCAGGTCGACCAGCTCGCCGATGGTCGCCGAACCCTGCCGGAACACGTGCTCGGTCAGCTTCTGCTGACGGTTCTCTCGGGGATGGGCGGCAGGCTTTTCGCTCGACATGCCGTGATTATCGCGGTTCCACTGGGAGGTTGAAGCGCACCAGGGCAGTTCGGTCACCGCTCACCTCCAGTTCGGTGACGGCGGCGTTGTCCAGGCGCGGAAACACGCTGCGATAGCGGGACAGCGGGATGCCGAGCAGCTGGCAGAGCGTGAGCCGCAGCAGCGTGTTGTGGGCGACGACCAATGCGGTTCCGCTGGTCGCGGCGGCGATGGCCCGGATCGCGCGAGCCCCGCGCTCGGCCGCTTCGGCTGGATCGTCGGCACCGGGGAACGCGCCGGCGATCGGATCGGCGAGGAAGCGTTCGACCGCGCCGGGATCGGTTTCGCGCACCTCGTCGCGAGTACGGCCCTCGGCGATTCCGAAATAGGTTTCCCGCAGGTCGGTGACGATTTCCGGGACCAGCCCAAGGGCTTCGGCCGCCGGTTCGATCGTGCGCCGGGCGCGTCGTTGCGGGGAGCAGAACAGCCCGTCCGGTTTCACCCGGCGGGCGTACGCGGCCAGCGCGTCCGCCTGGCGGATCCCCTCCTCGGTCAGCGCCACCTCGCTGGTGCCCGCGTACCGGTTCTCCGCGTGCCATTCGGTCTGCCCGTGCCTGGCCAGCAGCAGCCGTGCGCTCACTCGCGCCCTCCTTGGGTGCCCTGTCGGGTGCCATGTCGTGTGAACACCCTTGCGAACTTCTCAATCTCGCTGTTAACTTAACATTGCTCGTGTGAAACGGGCTCGCTCTCTGAAGGGATCTGGTGGATGACGCTCGACGCGGTGGTGTTCGACCTCGACGGTGTCCTGGTGGAAAGTGAACACCTCTGGGAGGAGAACTGGGTCGCTTTCGCCGCTCGCCACCAGGTCGAGTGGACGGCGGAGGACACGGCCTCGGTGCAAGGCATGAGCGCGCCCGAATGGGCTGGCTATCTCGCCCGGCGGTGCGGGGTGCCGGACCAGGCGGACGAGGTGGAACGCGCGGTGGTCGACGGCATGATCGCCTCGATCGACGCGGGCGAGGCCCCGTTGCTTCCCGGTGCCGGTGCGATGGTGCGCGAGGTCAGCGAGCGGGTCCCGGTCGCGCTCGCGTCGTCGGCCGCCCGCCGGGTGATCGACGCGGTGCTCGAAAAACACCAGCTCACCGGCGAGTTCACCGCGACGGTGTCCAGCGCCGAGGTCGCGCGGGGCAAGCCGAACCCGGACGTGTACCTGGAGGCGGCGGCCCGGCTCGGCAAAACGGGCAGCGAATGCCTCGGGGTCGAGGACTCCAGCAACGGCATCCGGGCGGCGGCCGCGGCCGGGCTCACCGTGATCGCGCTGCCCAACCCGACGTACCCGCCGAAGCCGGACGCGCTGGAGCTGGCCAGCGCGGTGGCCGAAAGCAACGACGACGTCCGACTGAAGCTCCTGGCCTATCTGGCCGGCGAGCCGGTGGCTGCGAAGGACTGAACCATGACGACCTTGGGTTCCCCGGACACGTTCAAGCGGCAGTGGCTGGACGGGTTCGTCACCGCGTACGGCCGCACGGTCCAGAAGGTGCCGGACGCCTACGGCGTCGTCCGCCGCGAGGCTCCGGCGAGCCCGAAGGTCGCGGTCGTGATCGGCGGCGGTTGCGGGCACTACCCGGCGTTCGCCGGTCTCGTCGGCCCTGGCCTGGCGGACGGCGCGGTCGTCGGCGATGTGTTCACGAGCCCGAGCGCCGAGCAGGTCTACCGCACGGCGCGGGCGGCGGACAACGGCGCTGGCGTCCTTTTCGGTTTCGGCAATTACCAAGGCGATGTGCTCCACTTCGGACTCGCGGCCCGCAGGCTGGCGGCGGAGGGCATCCCGAGCCGCACCATCCTGGTCACCGACGACATCGCGAGCGGTCCGGCGACGGAACCGGAGCGGCGGCGCGGCGTGGCGGGCGACTTCCTGGTCTTCAAGATCGCGGGTGCGGCGGCGGAGCGCGGGTACAGCCTGGACGCGGTCCACGAGGTCGCGGCGAAGGCGAATGCTCGCACGCGGACGTTCGGCGTGGCGTTCGGCGGCTGCACGCTGCCTGGCGCGGACGCGCCCCTGTTCACTGTCGCGGACCAGGAAATGGAGCTGGGCCTCGGAATTCACGGCGAACCGGGCGTGCGCACGGTCGGCCGGTTGTCCGCGGCGGAGCTGGCGGACGAACTGGTCGACGGCCTCCTGCCGGAGCTGCCCGACGGCGACGGCCGGGTGGTCGTGCTGGTGAACGGGCTCGGCCGCACCAAATACGAGGAAATGTTCGTCACCTACACCCGGGTGCACGAACGGCTTGCCCAGGCCGGGCTCAGCCCAGTGCATTCCGAGGTCGGGGAGTTCGTCACGTCGCTCGACATGGCCGGGGTTTCGCTGTCGATCCTGGTGCTGGACGACGAATTGGCCGAGCTGTACGCCGCGCCGTGCGACACCCCCGGTTACCGCACCAGCGGCGCCCAGCTGACCACGGTCGACCTTGAGTCCACTGTGGACGAACTGCTGACCGAGGAGGAACCGGGGACCAGCGTGGTCGACCGGGTTCTCACCGCGGCTTTGCGCAGTATCGAAGAGAACGAGGCCGAGCTGGGCAGGCTCGACGCGGTGGCCGCGGACGGAGACCACGGGCTTGGCATGACCCGCGGGATGCGCGCTGCCGTCGCCGCCGCGCGGCGTGAGCCGGACACGGTTTCCGGTGCGCTGCTGGCTGCCGGCACCGCGTTCGCCGACGCGGCTGGCGGGGCGTCCGGCGCGTTGTACGGGGTGCTGCTGGCGGAAACCGGCGCTGGCCTGAGCGGGACTGCCGTCGAGGACATCACCACGGCGATGCTCGCCGACGCGGTCGACGGTGCGGTTCGTGCGTTCTGCGAGCTGGGCAAGGCCGAACTGGGCGACAAGACAATGCTCGACGCGATCGAGCCGTTCCGGGCCACGCTGCGGGAGCAGGTGGGCTCGGAGGTAGTGCAGGCATGGCGGAAAGCCGCCGGGGCCGCGGCCGTCGCCGCGCAGGAGACCGCGCACTTGCGTCCGGCGAAGGGGCGTGCGGCGCGGCTCGCGCAACGGAGCGAGGGCCATTCGGATCCAGGTGCGGTGTCGTTCTCGCTGCTGGTCACGGCTGTCGGCGAGGAGCTGGAAAGGAGCGCGGACTGATGCGCATCGTGGTGGCGGCGGACAACGCCGGGGTCGAACTGAAGAATCAGCTGCGCGATCTGCTGCGGGCCGACGAACGGGTCGCCGAGGTGACCGACCTCGGCGTGCCCGACGCGGCGGACGACCGGGCGTACCCGTTGCTGGGGCTGGCCGCGGCGGAAGCGATCGCCCGCGGCGAAGCGGACCGCGGCGTCCTTGTCTGCGGCACCGGCATCGGCATGGCGATCTCGGCGAACAAGGTTCCCGGCGTGCGGGCGACGGTCGCGCACGATTCGTACTCCGCCGAGCGGTCGATCAAATCGAACGACTGCCAGGTGATCACCTTCGGAGCGCGCGCGATCGGCCCTGAGGTGGCGAAGAAGATCGTGGCCGAATGGGTCGGGTACCGCTTCGACCCGGCGTCGGCCAGCGCGACCAAGGTCGCGCACATCACCGAATACGAGAACGCCCACTGACCAAGACGCCCGTCGTGGCGCACAATCGGCACAGAGCGAGTGAGGGAGCAGAGTTGCACATTCTCGCTGCGGGAGACCACTTCGTCAGCCCCGGCCTGCTGGCCGGAGCCGTCCGCGCGGAACTCGGCGGCGACCACGAGGTCGCCGAGCTGACGCTGCCGTGGCCGGTCGAGCCGTTCGGGCCGGTCGGCAACGTGCTGGAGGCCAGCGGTACCGAAGACCAGGTGATCGAGGCACTCGCCGGTGCCGAGGCCGTCGTCACGCAGATGGCCCCGTTCACCAAGAAGGTCTTCGCCGCCGCTCCGGCGCTCAAGCTCGTGTCGGTATGCCGGGGCGGGCCGGTGAACGTCGACCTCGCCGCCGCCACCGAGGCCGGGGTCGCTGTCACCTACGCGCCGGGACGCAACGCGGGCGCGGCGGCCGAGTTCGCGGTCGGCATGATCCTGGCCGCGATGCGGCGGATCTCGACGTCCTCGGCCGAACTGCTCGCCGGCGCCTGGCGCGGCGACTACTACGCCTACGACCAGGCCGGACTGGAGCTGGGCGGCACCACGGTCGGACTCGTCGGGTACGGCGCGATCGGGTCCCGGGTGACCAAGGTGCTCGTCGCGTTCGGTGCGAACGTCCTGGTGGCCGACCCCTATGCCGACCGGGCCGCGGTAGCGGCTGACGGCGCCCAGCTCGTCGAGCTTGACGACCTGCTCCGGCAAAGCCGGGTCGTGAGCTTGCACGCGCGGCTCACCGAGGAAACCCGGCACCTCATCGACGCGAGCAAACTCGACCTCCTGCCGGAGGGCGCGGTCCTCGTGAACACCGCTCGCGGCGGCCTGCTCGACTACGCGCCGTTGCCCGATGCCCTGCGCTCCGGCCGGCTAGGTGCGCTCGCTCTCGACGTTTACGACGTCGAACCGCCGCCGGCGGACTGGGCGCTGCGCGACGCCCCGAACGTGGTCGCGACCCCGCATCTCGCCGGTGCCAGCAAGCAGACGGCTGAACGCGCGGCCGCGATCGTCGCCGCGGAAGTCGGCCGCTACGCCCGCGGCGAGCAGCTCGCCAACCTCGCGAATCCTGAGGTGCTGGAGCGACGGCCGTGATAGTCGGGGTCGACATCGGGACGTCGCTCACCAAGGCCGTGGTGTTCGACGAAGACGGCAGTTCCATCGCGAGCGCGTGCACCCCGTCCGAGGTGCACCACCTCCCGGGCGGCCGGGTCGAGCAGGATCTCGACCAGGTCGTCGGCACGGTCGCGACGGTCGTGCGCGAGGTCGCGGCCGCGCTGCCCGAGCCGGTTTCCGCGTTGGCGTTGACCGGACAGGGCGACGGGCTCTGGCTCCGGGACGAGGCGGGCACCGCGGTGCACCCGGCCATCTCGTGGCTGGACGGCCGGGCGAACACCGTGCTCGCGAAATGGCAGGCCGACGGCGTGACCGCGGAAGTCTTCCGCCGCACCGGTTCCGGCATGTTCCCCGGCTGCACCGCGGCCATCATGTCCTATTTGGACACTCATCGGCCCGAGGTGCTCGACCGCGCCGCGGTGGCCGGATATTGCGTGGACGCGGTATTGCAGCGGCTCACCGGCGAGATCACGGTCGACGTTTCGGACGCGTCGCTGCCGTTCCTGAACCCGGCCACCCGCAGCTACGACGACGGCGCGATCGAGGCCTGCGGGCTGGGGCATCGCCGGTCCCTGCTCGCGAAACCAGCCCCGGCGAAGTCGGTGTTCCGGCTCGACCGGCGCGGTGCCGAACTGCTCGGACTGCCCGCGGGACTGCCGGTCACCGCAGGGCCTTTCGACCTGCCCGCCAGTGCGATCGGTGCTGGCGTGCGGAAACCGGGCGACGGCATTCTCACCGCCGGGACCACCCTCGCCTGCCAGGTGCTCACCTCCGATCCCGTTTTCGATCCCGACGCGGAACCGGCGGGCATGTTCCTGTGCACGCCCGACGAACACGAGTACCTGCACGCGATGCCAGCGATGGTCGGCACGGCAGGCATCGATTGGGCCTGCGAGTTGCTGGGCATCAGCGTCGAGGAGATCGATCCGCTGCTGGCCAGCAGCAAGCCCGGCGCTCGCGGGGTGCGCGCGCTGCCGTTCCTCTCGGTGTCCGGCGAACGCGCGCCGTTCGTCGACGCCGGAGCGCGGGCACAGTTCTCCGGGCTGAGCCTGGAAACCGGCCGGGCCGACCTGGTCCGGGCACTCTGCGAGTCGATCGCTTACGCCGCACGGCATTGCTTTGAAGCAGCCGGTCTGTCCGGCCAGCTCTACGCCTGTGGCGGCGGAGTCCGCTCGCCCGAATGGCTGCAGATTTTCGCCGATGTACTCGGCCGTCCGGTCGTGATCCCGAGCGACCCCGGCGTCGGAGCCCGCGGTGCCGTGCTCACCGCCGCGGCCGCACTGGGGACGCCGTACGATCGGGATCGCTGGGCCGCGAACTCGCGAACGGTCGAGGTCCGGTCCGAGAATGTGGCTGACTACGAGCGCGGTTACGCCGACTACCAGACTTCCTTGTCTGCCGCGCGCGGACTGTGGAGGCTGTGAATGATCCTGGAGAACGAGCGCGCCGCAGTGTGCGAGTACGCCCGCCGCCTGACCGCGGACGGCTTGGTCGTCGGCACGTCAGGCAACGTGTCGGCACGGGCGGGCGACCTGGTCGCCGTAACCCCGACCGGCGTCGACTACGCCGCCCTCACGCCCGCCGACATCCCTGTGGTTGACCTGGACGGCAAGCTCGCGGACGGTGCCCTGAAGCCGACGAGCGAACTCCCGATGCACCTGGCCGTGTACACCCGGGCTAAGGACCCAGAGTCCGCCCCGGTGAACGCGGTCGTGCACACACATTCCGTGCACGCCACCGCAGTGTCCACTTTGGTCACCGAAGTCCCGCCGATCCACTACATGCTCGCGGCGATCGGCCCCACGGCCCGAGTAGCCCCGTACGCGACCTACGGCACCACCGAACTCGCCGACGCCATGCTGCAAGCCTTGGACGCCCGCCGAGGCTGTCTCTTGGCGAACCACGGCACGATCACCTTCGGCGACTCGCTGTCGAGTGCGTACAGCCGCGCGCAGCAATTGGAATGGGTCTGCCAGGTGTGGCTGCTGGCTCGCTCCGCCGGTACCCCGGGTCTGTTGCCGCCAGCGGAAATCGAGCACGTCGTGGAGAAACTGAAGGGATACGGTCAACGCTGAATCCCTTACGGCAGCGGGACAAGCGCCCCCATGCCTTCCCGCGCGAACTGCGTCGCCAGGCGCTGCGGCAGCGGATTCGGGTACAAAATAATCGACGCGAACGGTGACGGCGTGAACCCGGCCCCGCCGTTGCTCTGCAGATGCACACTGACGTGCACGTTGCGGTCAGCGGGAATCTCGAACGAAACGGCGCCCCAGGAGACGACGTACTGCCGACCGTCGATCCCCGCGAACGGGACGTACGCGCCCGGGCGGAAAATGTGCGGGGAAATGTCGATCGTGAGCAACCGTCGAGGCCCGTCATGCGGGTCGACGTACGGAATCACATTCGGGGTCGAAGCCAGCTCAGGCGGCTCGGTCGGGTCGGTCATCGTTCCGGGCCTCCCGTCAGGGCGATGAGCGAAGCTTACCCTCGACGGGTCGGCCGTCGGGTCTCGAAGACCGGAGAGTCGCTCGCATCCGGGCGATGCGGCGCAAGATCCGTTCGCGGTTCTTCGCGGCCTTCAGCCAGGCGGGAAGCGTGGCGAGCATGGTCATGCGGGGTTGCTGTTGCTGCTCCCGAAGCCGAGCGGCGACATAGGCAGGCAGCGGCGTGCCTGGTACGACGACGACTTTCGCGCAGTGCTCACAACGAGAGCAACGAACCAGCGCGTCATCGTCGGTGAACCCCACGCCCACAGCTGCTGGTCACGAAACCGCTCCCCGCCGTCGCGGCTGGCCGCCAACCCCATCCGTCAACCAGAATAAACAGTTCCGCGATCAGAACTGGTAGTACAGGAACGGGCTGAAAGTCCCGGTAGCCACCAAGATCGCCGCGTAAATCAGCCCCACCGTCATGACCCCGATCCGCAGTGCGGTCGCTCCGCGGCTTCGGGACGATTCCAGCAGCGGGCCGGTCACCGGATGCGCCGGGAGGATGAACACGATCAGCGCCAGCAGCAGGATCACCATCCGCTGGTTCGTCAGCGCGCTCTCCACGACGTCGCCCAAACCGCCGAAGTCCGGGATCAGCATGTGGCCGATCATCGACAGCGCGTGGCCGAGGTCGGCTGCCCGGAAGAAGACCCAGCCGAACACCACGAGGATCAGCGTGAGCAGCCGACGGGCGATGCGGGCTGCCGGGCTGGCCGGGGCGTCGCCGAGGTTGAAGCGGCGTTCGATGACCAAGAGCGCGCCGTGGTAGCAGCCCCAGATCAGGAACGTCCATTGCGCTCCGTGCCAGAAACCCGTCAGCACGAACACGATCGACAGGTTCCGGTACGTCTTTCCGGCGCCTGAACGGTTGCCGCCCAGCGGGATGTAGACGTAGTCGCGGAACCAGCGCGACAGGGACATGTGCCAGCGGCGCCAGAACTCCGTGATCGTCACCGACGAATACGGGCGGGCAAAGTTCTCCGGCAGCCGGAAACCGAGCATGCGGCCGAGGCCGATCGCCATGTCCGAGTAGCCGGAGAAGTCGAAGAACAACTGCAGGGTGTAGCCGATCGCGCCGAGCCAGGCCGTCGTGAACGTCATCTGGTTCGCCGGGGTCGAGAAGCAGGCTTCGACCATCGGGCTGAGCGAGTCGGCGATGATCGACTTCTTGCACAGGCCGAGCGCGAACCTCGGAAAGCCCGCCGCGATGTCGTCCAGCCGGTGCGAACGCCGCTGCGGAAGCTGGTCGGCGATCTCCCGGTACCGCACGATGGGACCCGCCACCAGCTGCGGGAACATCGCGATGTACGCGGCGAACGACACCGGGTTGCGCAGCGCGTGCCGCTCGCCGCGGTAGATGTCCACCACGTACGAGATGTGGTGGAAGGTGTAGAAGGAAATGCCGATCGGCACCACGATGTTCGCGACGCCCAGGTCCCCGCCGAACCAGTGCGCGACGGCGGCGATCTGCTGCGTCGCGAAACCGGCGTACTTCCAGATGACGAGCACGAGGACGTCGAGCGTGATGACGCCGATCAGGATCCGCTTCCGGCGCGTGCCGCGAACGTCCCACGGACTGGGTTCCAGCGCCGGTCCGGCCAGGAAGTTCACCGCCATGCAGAGCAGCAGCAGGAACAGGTACGGGCCGGCCCCGATCGTGTAGAACAGCAGGCTCGCGACCGCGACGATGCCGTTGCGCCAGCTGCGCGGGCACGCCAGGACCGCGATCAGCACCGCGGGCATGAAGTACCACAAGAACAGCGGCGAAACGAACGACATCGGTGACGGACCCCCTCGGTTCCGGAGGAGACCTTAGCCCGAGCGGGTGTCTCCGCGGGGCGATGCCCGACGGATCACAGCACGAATCACCGAGGGTGACGGATTTGGGTGGATTCCGCCCCTCACGGTGGTGGAGGTGAAGGGCGGGGTTCCTGTGGGTGCCAGCGATGTCGGAGCTGTGGGCTGGGGCTGAGGCGCTGGGGGGAGAGGACGAGGACGCCAGCGGGCTGGGGTGGCGGCGAGGAGGGCGAGGTCCGGCGGGCCGGGATGGCGAGAGCTGGGGCGGCCCGGCGCGACCGAGAAACCCGGCAGGCCGGGACAGCGGAGGGCGGAGTTGCGGCGGCGCGGCCGAGGAATCCCGGCGGGTTGGGGTGGCGGAGGACAAGAGCTGCGGCAACGCAATGCCGGTCAGACGGCAGGGGCGAAGACGGCAGAGTTGAGGACGCAGAGGTCAGGAATCAGCGATCCGATCCAGCCATTCCCCCATCAACGCCTTCTCCGCCGCACTCAACCCCGACACCTGCGGCAACACCGCACGCAAAGCCGTAGCCGCCGCAGCGGGCCCCGGCGTGCGGGACACCGGCCGGTCCGTGCTGATCGCGGCGATGACCGCTTCCCGGGCCGCGATCGACACCGCCAGGTCCCGGGAATCCGGCGGAGTACCGAGCAGGCTCAGCGTCGCCCCGGATCCCGCGGCGTGCACCAAAGCCGCAGCGAGGGGTTCCGGCACCCGGAGACGTCCGGCCTCGGCGACGCGGCTGATTCGCGTCGCGAGGATCTCCAGGGACTTCTCCAACGCCGCGGAACGGCCGGGCCGGGTGGTCATCAGCTGGTACAGCGCGGGGTTGGCCAAGCCGAAGTCCACGTGCTGGTCCCAGCCCCGCCGCAGGTCCTCCAGCGGGTCGTCGGCCGGGGGCTGGGCGGTTTTCGCCTCCAGGTAATCGGCGTAGCCCTGCACGGTGATGGCGTCGAGCAGGCCGTCCTTGTCTCCGAACAGTCGATAAATCGTCGGAGGCTGGACGCCTGCCTCGGCGCTCACCGCACGGGTCGACACCGCGTCCGGGCCGCCGCTGGTCAGCAGGTCCAGTGCGGCCGTGATGATGCGGGCGCGGGCGTCGTCGGGCATGTTATCGACGATAACAGGCCGGTGATTCCAGTGAAATCAGACGCGTCCGGCGATCCGGCGGCGGCGGGCGACCTCGGCCAGCAGCACTCCGGCGGCGACCGAGGCGTTCAGCGACTCCACGCCGGCCGCCATCGGGATCGACACCGTCGCGTCACAGGTCTCGCGGACCAGCCGGGAAAGGCCGCGGCCTTCCGAGCCGAGCACGACGACCAGCGGGTCGGCGGCCAGTTCGAGCGCGTCGATGTCGACCGTGCCGTCGGCGTCGAGGCCGACGATCATCAGGCCCTTCGAAGCCCACGCGCGCAGCTGGCGGGTGAGGTTCGTGGCGACCGCGATCGGCAGCTTCGCCGCGGTGCCGGCACTCGTGCGCCACGCGACCGCGGTCATTCCGGCGCTGCGGCGTTCCGGCAGCAGCACGCCGTGGGCGCCGAACGCCGCCGCGGACCGGATCACCGCGCCGAGGTTGCGCGGGTCGGTGACGCCGTCGAGCGCGACGAACAGCGGGGTGTTGCCCGAGTCGCGCGCGGCCTGCATCAGGTCGTCCGGGTGCGCGTACTCGAACGGCGGCACCTGCAGGCCGAGGCCCTGGTGCATCGCCCGGTTGGTCTTGCGGTCCAGTTCCTCGCGCGGGATCTCCAGGATCGAGATGCCCTTGTCGCCCGCCAGCCGGACGGCCTCGTTGACCCGGTCGTCGATGTCGATGTTGAGCGCGACGTACAGCGCCGTGCCGGGCACGTCCGCGCGCAGCGCCTCGACGACCGGGTTGCGGCCGGCGATCAGCTCCGGGCGGTCGGCCTTCTTCTGCCGGGCCTGGTCACGCTTGGTGGCGGCGTTGGCAGCGCGGTACGCCTTGTGCCCGGGCCGGTCCTCGGCCTTCGGCGTCGGGCCCTTGCCCTCGAGCGCCTTGCGCCGCTGCCCGCCCGAACCGACGACGGCACCCTTCTTGGTGCCGGTCTTGCGGATGGCACCTTTGCGCTGTGAGTTGCCTGCCATGAATCCTCAATCTCTGCTGCCGCGAGGAGGTCAGGAGTTCCTGACCGTCCACTGCGGACCGTTCGGGGTGTCTTCCACCGCGATCCCCGCCGCCACGAGACGGTCGCGGGCGGCGTCCGCGCGGGCGAAGTCCTTCGCCGCACGGGCCTCCTGGCGTTCGGCCAGCAGGGCTTCCACGAGCGTGCCCAGCGCATCGCGGACGGGAGTGTCCGAGCCGCCGTCCGCCCAGTCCGGCGACAGCGGGTCGAGACCGAGCACGCCGGTCATCCCGCGGACCGTGCCGGCCAATTCGAGCGCCTTCGTGGTGTCGCCGCCGTCGAGGGCGGCGTTACCGTCACGGACCGTGTTGTGCACCACGGCGAACGCGGCCGGGGTCGCCAGGTCGTCGTCCATCGCCGCGGCGAATTCCGGGGAGACCGGGCCGGCGTCCACCGAACCGGCCGACTCCGCCCGGCTCAGGAACGCCTCGATCCGCCGGTATCCCTGAGCGGCTTCGGAAACCGCGCCGTCGGAGTATTCGACCGTGGACCGGTAGTGCGGCTGCACCAGGTAGTAGCGCAGCTCCGGCGCGCGGTAGCGCTCCAGCATCGCCGGGATCGAGACCGTGTTGCCCAGCGACTTCGACATCTTCTCGCCGGACATGGTCACCCACGCGTTGTGCAGCCAGTAGCGGGCGAACCCGTCGCCGGCCGCGTTCGACTGCGCGCGCTCGTTCTCGTGGTGCGGGAACACCAGGTCGACGCCGCCGCCGTGGATGTCGAACTCGGCGCCGAGGTAGTTGGTCGCCATCGCCGAGCACTCCAGATGCCAGCCCGGCCGGCCGTCGCCCCACGGCGTCGGCCACGACGGCTCGCCCGGCTTCGCGCTCTTCCACAGCGTGAAATCGCGCGAATCACGCTTGCCGCGGGTGGGAGTCTCGCCCTGCTGGACCTCGTCGAGCTGCTGGCCCGACAGCGAGCCGTACTCCGGGAACGACTTCACCGAGAAGTACACGTCGCCGTCGACGGCGTACGCGTGCCCGGCTTCGATCAGCCGCTCCATCAGCTCGACCATCTGCGTGACGTGCCCGGTCGCGCGCGGCGTGACCGACGGCGGGAGGCAGCCGAGATCCTCGTAGGCCTTTTCGAACGCCCGCTCGTGCGTCGCCGCCCATTCCCACCACGGCCGTCCGGCGTCGGCGGCCTTGGTGAGGATCTTGTCGTCGATGTCGGTGACGTTGCGGACCAGCAGCACGTCAAGTCCACTGTGGAGGAGCCAGCGGCGGAGCACGTCGTAATTCAGCATGCCGCGGACGTGCCCGATATGCGGTACTCCCTGCACGGTGGCGCCACACACGTAGATCGACGCCGTTCCGCTGCGGACGGGAGAGAACTCCCGAGGGGCACGGGTCGCGGTGTCGTACAGGTGCAAAGCCACGACGTAAAGGGTACCGGGGCCCGTCGAGGCCATTGTGGGAGACGTCGCAGGACGTCAGAGCACGCCGTGCTCCCGCAGCACGCCCAGCAGCGCGTCCGGCCGCTCCGCGGTGGGCAGCGGGTCGACCAGCGCGAACCGGCAGCCCAGCGCCCGGGCGCCGCCGTCGGCCTCTTCGCTGTCGCCGACCATCAGCGTCTCCTCGGCGCGCACCCCGAGCTGCTCGATCGCCGTCTGGAAGATCTCCGGCTCCGGCTTCACCGCTCCGACCTCGAAGGACAGCGTGAATTCGGAGACGTGCGAATCCCAGCCGCGCTGGCCGAACGCGGGGCGGATGTCGAACGCGATGTTGCTCAGCACGCCCGCCTTGCGCCCGCTGCTCGCGACCGCCTTGAGCGCGGCCTCGGTGTCCGGGTACGGCGTCCACTGGTCCGGGGCGATGAGCTGGGAGTACAGCGCCTCGGCCTGGTCGCGCCGGGGCACGCCGGACAGCCGCAGCACCTCCAGGTACACCTTCCGGTGCAGCTCCGGGTCGCGGTCGCGGTTGTGCCAGGCGTGCAGGTGCTCGTCGTCCAGTTCGACGGACTGCTCGACCGGCGCGGTCATCCGCCGCATCAGCTCGGTCTGCGCTTCGACGTCGAGCGTCTCGCCGTCGTCGTCACGGACGTCGTTGAGCCAGCCGTCCTGCTGCTCAAGGCGGAAAAGAGTGCCGGAGAAGTCGAACAACACCGCGTTGATGGCCACGTGCCAACCTTATCCAGCTTTCGGGGTTCGGTGCCGCCCGTTTGTGGTGCCCGGCTCACCCCGGCCGGGTTCAGCCCGCCGGGACGTACAGCTCCACGAACTCCGGCGTCGCGTCGAGGCGGACCTTCAGGATCGGCACCGCTTTGTTCACCGGGTCGCCGCGGTCGTCGAAGGAGATCATGCCGCTCGCTCCGGGGACCGCGGACTGGCCGTGCAGCCGGTTCTTGGCCTGCAGCACGTCCTGTGCGGTGACCTGCTCCGGAGCCACCCTCGGGATGCCCCGGATGGCCCAGACCACGGTCAGCACCGCGTCGTGCGCCAGGATCGCGATGCCGTCGTCCATCCGTTCCCGGGGGAAGACCGCCGTGAAACAGCCGTTGCAGGACGGTTCCTCGAAGCTCGCGACGGCCGCCTTGTTGAACGACTCCGGATGGTCGCGCCAGGCCTGCGGGTGCGCGAGGCCGGGCGCGAGCACACTGACGTTCGCCTGGAGACCGCGGCGCATCTCCGGGCCGGGCGGGCCGACCTGGGCGAGATCGCCGGTCAGCACGGCCAGGTGCTTGTCGAGGCAGGGCCGCTGGGCGAGCTGGGCGACGAACGACTTCAGGTGGTCCTCGCGGCCGGCGAAGTACACGACGTCCGGGTTGTCGCCGCAGATGTTCGGCATCATCTGCAGAAACGTGTTCTCGATCCCGGGCAGGCTGGAGTTGTAGAACTCGGTGCGCCCGACGATCCGGTGCGTGGCGTCGGCGAAGGTCGAGGTGAACGCCGTGGCCAGCGTCTTCGGGTACAGGTCGCCGGGATTCTGGTCCTGCACGACGGTCGCGGTGCGCGCGGTCGGCCGCACGTAGCCCGCCATCGAACTGCCGTACGTGGAGCTGGTCGGGGACACCCGCAGGAACCCGGGGATCTGCGAGAACTCGTCGGCGGCCAGATGCGAGGCGACGACCGGGATGCTGTGGTCGGACAGTTTCTGGATGGCGCTGCGCGCGGTGCCGAGGCTCAGTCCGATCCCGGTCACGCCCACGATCCGGTCGGTTCCGGAGCGGCCGATGAGGTCGTCGACCACCGGCTCCCACTGTTTGAGCTGGCTGCCCGGGTTCGCGAGCAGCAGCCGGATCAGCGGCACGCTGCCCCACGACTGCGTTTTGTTCGCCCGGTGCTGCGCGACGTACGCCCCTTCGAGCTGATGGCGCACCCATTCGGGGGAAAGGATGTCGTGATCGGTGAGCGTCATCGGCAGGAGCACCGCGATCGTCACGTACGGCTTTCCGGAAGCGACGGTTTCGGTATTTTCCTGATGAATTCTGTTTTCCACATCCGTGAGGTCGGGTGAGAACACGAATTCGCCGTCAGTAGTGCCGACGCATTCGGAATTCTCACCGCGCTCCTGAACGCCGGCGGCGCAGGTGTGGTTCGCCCGCACGACCGCGGGCACGACGAAGAACGCCACCGCGAGGACGACCGCGGCCAGCACCACCGCGCCGCCGCCCCACATCCACTTCGCCCAGGTCGGCCGCGGCGGCCTGATCCGTTGCGTCATCGGTAGCGCTCCGCTCGTTCGTGCAGCAGCATCGATCCTCGTCCCCGGCCTTGCGCCAGATGATGGAAGCCGCTCTCGATGGTGGAGTTGAGGGTGCCGCCCGGGTCACCGAGCGGATCGCGCGCGAGCCACAGCGAAACGACCAGCCACGCCACGGTGGTCTCCAGTTCGCCTTCCCAATCCCCGACCCGCTGCTGCACCTGCGTGTACGGATCCGCGTTCTCCACCAGTCGGTTGGGCGCGGCGGTGATCGTGTCCAGTTCGGCGAGCCAGGCTTCCGCGGTGGGCACGTCGAACTCGGCGTGCGGCGCGATGAGCGGCTTGCACAGATGCGTCACCACCGCGTCGACGTTCTCGAGCGCCAGGTCGTGGTAGCGAGCGGCGGCGACGCGGCCGTTCTTCTCGTAGAAATCGCGGCAGCGGGTGTGCACTTTCTCCCAGCTCAGCGGGTGATCGTCGGCGCGCGTAGCCAGCTTTCGCAACAGCAGCCGGCGCAGCCACGGGTGCAGCACATAGCGCGACGGATCGTCCGGATCCGCCCGCAGCCACAGCTGATCGGCGAGCTGCTTGAACAGCGGCCCCTCGCCCATCGGATTGCGCAGATCGAGAATTTCCTTGTGGAACAACATTTCCACGTCCACCGCGGCGCTCGCGGTGACGAGTTCCTGGCGGCTCGCGGTCGAAAAGTCCTGCAGCAGGTAGTCGCACATCTCGTCGAGCAAGGTGGACTCGCTGCCGTCGGCCGTGATCACCTTGGTGTACAAGGCTTCCCGCAAGGTGTTCGGATTGGACGGCTCGTACCTGCCCGCGACAGTCTTGAGCACTTCCCGCACCGCGCCGGGGTGCCCGTCGGTGAGCCGGGACAGGAACCGCGGCAGCCGCGACGTCGGATGCACGTCGTGCGCGGCGGCGACATCGACGACGTCGCCGCTGGAAAGCGTGCCGAGTTCCAGCAGGTACCACGGGGCCCAGCGGTTGTCCGGCTGACCGGGGATCCAATCGGTTTCCACGTGCGCGGGCAGCCGCGGCACCGGCCATTCGAGACCGCTGGTCCGGTGCTCTGGGTTCCGGCGGACCTCCCGGTCGCTTCCGGGATGCGCGGTGATCATCGACCAGCTTTCGCCCCAGTCCGGATTCCACGTCCGGCTCGTGGCGATCACCACCAGCGGATCGGGCTCGTCCGGGGTGTGCCTGCGCGATTCGGCGAGCGCGCGCAGGAAGTCCTGTCCGCCCTTCGTATGCGCGTTGTCCAGCAATACCAGGCAATTCATCGTCCGGCGGGTGCCGGAGATGCCGGAGTACGCGCGGCGCAGGTCGGCGAGGAACGCGTCGCAGATGATCGCGTCCACCGCGGCCCGGTCCTCCTCGTCGCCGTGCGCGTGCTTGGCGATCTCGATCAGGAAGTCCTGGTGATTGCCGTGCCCGGTCGGCATGGCTTTGACCTTGCCCATCAGCCGCCGCCGGTCGTACCAGCTGAGCCCGCGCAGCAGCAGTTCGGTGGCCTCGTTCCAGCCGGGAAGGTTGTTGCCGGACGTGACCCCGCCGACGAGCTTGACGACGTCCACGATCGTGTCGCGGTTGCGTTCCAGCGGCTGGTTTTTCGCGATCAGATCCCGGAGCTTGCGCAGCGCGTCCCGGCGGTCGCCGAGTTCGACCGGCGCGCTGAGCACCAGCATGCACAGCCACAGCCGGGGAAACGCGATACGGCCGAATTGCCGCCATTGCCTGCCGAGATCAAAAGCCAAGTGCCCCAGCAGTTCCCGAGGTTGAATGTGCTCCCAGTCCCGCCGCTCGAAATCGACGAGCGCGTGCGGGATGTCCGCGCATCTGGTGCGCAATTCCTCCAGCAGCGCCGACTTCCCCGAGCCGCGCACGCCAAGCGCCACCGCGATCGGCAGCGGTCTGCTCTGCCCTCCCGGGCGGGTCAGCAGTTCTTCGACCAGCCTTCCGGTGATCGACCTTACTCCGGACAATCGATGCGCATCGACGGGCATCGTCCCCCTTTGGCCGGGCGGCACCGCTCCCTGCCGCCGCAAACGTCGCGGAATAACTATAATGAGCCGAGGGGGCCCGTGCAGAAGTTAACGAAGATCTGTACCCGGCCGGTGAAGATCGTTTTACTCAGGCCGTCTGGTTCGTGCTGGTCAGGTATCGGAGAAATGGAATATCACGATTTCCCGACGAGTGTATTTCGCTCAGGCGCGCACCAGGAGCGCGGTCGCGACCGCCGCGATGCCCTCGCCGCGGCCGGTGAGCCCGAGCCCGTCCGACGTCGTCCCCGAAACGCTCACCGGCCCGCCGACCGCGTCGCTCAGCACCTGCTGCGCCTCGTCGCGCCGCTTCCCGATCCGGGGGTGGTTGCCGATGACCTGGACGGTCGCGTTGGCCACCTGCCAGCCTTCGGCCCGCAGCAACGCGCGCACCTCGACGAGCATGTCGGTGCCGCGCGCGCCGTCCATGCGCGGATCGCCGGTGCCGAACACCGCGCCGAGGTCGCCGAGGCCGGCAGCGGACAGCAGGGCGTCGCACAGCGCGTGCGCCGCGACATCGCCGTCCGAGTGGCCCGCGCAGCCGTCGACTCCTGGCCACCGCAATCCGGCCATCCAGCATTCGCGGCCCGGCTCGATCGGATGGACGTCGACACCGTTGCCTACCCGCAGATCGGTCACAGGGGATCCTCTCGGTCCCCGCCGGCGACGAGCGCCTCGGCGAGGGTGAGTTCGAAGGCGCTCGCGACGCGCATCGCGTCCGGATCGCCGGGGACGGTGGCGGCGCCCGCGGTGTCGGCGATACCGGGGTCAGCGGAATCGGCGAGCGCGGAGCGGAAAGCGGACAGGGAAAAACCAACCGGGGTTTGCGCGCTGCGAAGACCGTCGCGATCCACGGTGGCAGTGACAATTCCGGTCTCGTCGGTGGTTTTCACCGTGTCGGACATCGGCAGCACCGGCACCGCGACGGGCGCGCCGTCCCGGACCGCGGCCAGCACCTGCCGGACCGTCCGTTGTGGAGTGAACGCCCGCAGCGCGTCGTGCACGAGCACGACGGCGTCCGGGGAAAGAAGCGGCTCGACGGCGGAGAACACCTGCCGGAGCGACGCGCCGGGAACGACCCGGCATTCGAGGCCGCGCAACGCCTCGGAAAACGACTTCGCACACCGCTCGGGGGCTGCGGCGACCACCAGATCGATCTCCGGTGTGCCGAGCAGCCCCCGCACGGTGTGCGTGAGTAGTGCTGCACCACCGACCGCCGTGAGCGCGAGCTCGGGATCGGCCGGACGGTGCGCGACAGTCACGAACGCGACACTGAGCACCTGTGGGTTCATCAGGTCGTGATCGTAGGGAACCGGTTGCCGTCGCGGCGAACCGGAGGACCCGGGGTCAGACCGTCGCGGTCTCCAGAACCTCGTCGAGGAGCGTTTCCGCCTTGCCCTCGTCGGTGCCCTCCGCGAGCGCGAGCTCGCTGACCAGGATTTGCCGTGCTTTCGCCAGCATGCGTTTCTCGCCGGCTGAAAGTCCGCGGTCCTTTTCTCGCCGCCAGAGGTCGCGCACCACTTCGGCCACCTTGTTCACATCGCCCGAGGCGAGTTTCTCCAGGTTGGCCTTGTACCGACGAGACCAGTTCGTGGGCTCTTCGGTGTGCGGAGCACGCAGAACATCGAAGACCTTGTCCAGTCCTTCTTGCCCGACGACATCGCGCACGCCGACGATCTCGGCGTTGTCAGCGGGCACGCGAACCGTAAGATCCCCTTGCGCGACTTTGAGGACGAGGTACTTCTTTTCCTCGCCCTTGATCACGCGGGTCTCGATGGCTTCGATGAGTGCGGCACCGTGGTGCGGGTAGACGACGGTCTCTCCGACCTTGAAAACCATGTGTCCTCTGCCCCTTTCGCTGACTCCATCCTATCACGGCTGTTCGGCGGCCACCTAGCGACCCGGGATCGTCGTCGCAGGTCAGCGGCCTGAGCGGGGCTTGACAAACCGGTTTTCGCCGTGCTCATGCAGGTGAGCCGACAAGGTCTTGACCAGTGCCGTGAGATCCTTTGTGGACAGTCGATCGGCCGGGAACGCACACCGGTTCCGCGCGCGGAGAACCGCCCGGCTAGTCTTCGGGAAGGACGAGGCCGTGAAAGGGAAGGACTCTGACGTGAGGCTGCAGAATCGCCGCGTGCTCGGCGCAGGCGTGTCGGCGCTCGGCGCCGCACTCGTGCTCGCCGGTTGCGGAGCCGGTCAGATCACCCAGACCGACAGCCAGCAGCCCGCCGTCAACGGCACCTACGCCCAGGTGAAGACGATCGTGCTGCGCAACGTCGCGGTGCAGTACCCGGCGCAGGGCCCCGGCTACGCCGCCGGTTCGCCCGCCCCGCTCACGCTCACGATCGTCAACCAGGGCCAGAAGGACGACAAGCTCGTCTCGGTGACGTCGGACGCGACCTCCGGCCCCGCGCAGATCTCCGGGGACTCGGCGATCGTCGCCGGGCACTCGCTCGTGATCGGCCCGGCCGACGCGGTCGAGCAGGGCGCTCCGGCGCAGTCCGAATCGGCGAACAGCACGCCCGCCTCCGAGGCCAACTCGACCCCCAGCACCGCGCCCAGCTCGGCTCCGAACAGCTCGGCGAACTCGGCCCCCAATTCGGCGTCGAACGCGCCGCAGGCGGGCGAGAACGGCGGCGCGGCGAGCCAGCTCGGCTCCGGCAAGGTCGTGCTGCAGGGCCTCAAACAGCCGCTGTGGCCGGGCGCGACGATCAAGGTCACCTTCACCTTCCAGAACGCCGGCCCGATCGTGGTCGAGCTGCCGGTCGCCGCGCCGGCGCACCCGCGCTCCTGATCGCCGCCGCGATTTCTGTCGGTGCCCGCCGATAGCCTCGCGGAGTGGTGAAGAAGACCAGCACCGTCCACCGGTGCGCGGAATGCGGGTACGAAACGGCGAAGTGGGTCGGCCGCTGCCCGGAATGCCAGGCGTGGGGCACGCTCGAGGAGCGCGGCTCCGCGAAACCGGCGATCGCGCGGGTGGCCGCCGGAGCGCCGAGCGCACCCGCGCGGCCGATCGCCGAGGTGGACGTCGAGGCGGCCCGGGCGAAGCCCACCGGTGTACCGGAACTCGACCGGGTGCTCGGCGGCGGGCTCGTGCCCGGCGCGGTCGCGCTGCTGGCAGGCGAACCCGGGGTCGGCAAATCCACGCTGCTGCTCGAGGTCGCCTATCAATGGGCGGTCACGGCAGGCCGTTCGCTGTACGTCACGGGCGAGGAATCCGCAGGACAGGTCCGGCTGCGCGCCGAGCGCACCGGCAATGTGCACGGTGAGATGTTCCTCGCCGCGGAGAGCGACCTGTCCGCGATCCTCGGGCACGTCGACGCGGTGAAGCCGGGCGTGCTGATCGTTGATTCGGTCCAGACCATGGCGTCGCCGCAGGTCGAGGGCTCGCCGGGCGGCGTGACGCAGGTCCGCGCGGTCACCGCCGGGCTCGTCGCGCTCGCCAAGGAACGCGGGCTGCCGGTCTTGCTCGTGGGACATGTCACGAAGGACGGTTCGGTCGCCGGTCCGCGCGTGCTGGAGCACCTGGTGGACGTGGTGCTGCAATTCGAGGGCGACAAACATTCCACGCTGCGGATGGTGCGCGGCATCAAGAACCGGTTCGGCGCGGCGGACGAGATCGGCTGTTTCGAGCTGACCGAGGGAGGCATCGTCGGCGTGCCGGACCCGTCCGGGCTGTTCCTGAGCCGGACGGCGGAGCCGGTGCCGGGCACCGCGGTCACGGTCGCGGTCGAAGGGAAACGGCCGCTGCTGGGCGAGGTACAGGCGCTCGTGTCGAGCAGCGGCATGCCGCAGCCGCGGCGCGCGGTGAGCGGCCTCGATTCGGCACGGGTCGCCATGGTGCTCGCCGTGATGGAGAAACGCGGCCGGATGAAGCTGGGCGACAAGGACGTCTACGTCGCCACCGTCGGCGGCATGAAGATCACCGAGCCCGCCATCGACCTGGCACTGGTGCTCGCGCTGACCTCCTCACTGCACGACGTGGCGTTGTCGCCGCGATTGGTGGCGGTGGGCGAGGTCGGGCTGGCGGGCGAGATCCGGCGGGTGCCGAACGTGGGGCGCCGGCTGTCCGAGGCGGCCCGGCTCGGCTTCACGCACGCGTTGGTGCCGCCGGATTCCGGCAAGCTCCCGGACGGCATCCGGGTGCTGGAGGTGCCCGACGTGGCGAGCGCGCTCAACGCGGCGAATCACGCGAAATGATCAGCCGCCCGTCCGGTCAGTGGTCTCGGACGAGAACTGGACGGAGCCGACCAAGCTGCCGGGCGAGAGCCCGACCGCGGGGGTCTTGGCGATCAACTGGATATCGGTCAGCTGAACCCGCGACCGGCTGACCGAGACGAGCACTTCGTACAGGCCGGTGGACGCCGAGTACTGAGAGAACTCCGGGCTGATCTGTACCAGGTTGAAGCCGAGCGCCGGATTTTCCATCACTTTCAGGAAGGCGCTCCGCAGATCTCTCGAGGCGTACCCGGAAACGAGCACGTTCAGGATCATCTCGGTCGCTGCCGGATAGTTGATGGTGCTGGGGAACTGCTTGGCGCCGCTGTAGGTCATCGGCAGCGGCAGCGGCCCCTCGCCCTTGAGCGGCGATTGCGGAGGGGGCGGCGACTGCGGAGGGTTGAGGTCCGTGAGGAGGAGGGCGGTGAGCTTGCCGGGTGTGGTCGGCAGGCTCGCGACGAATTCCGGGGTCGGGCGGTTCCAGCCCGGCGGGATAGTGTCGGACCAGCGGTCCGGGTGGGGGAAGTCCTTGCTGAAGTGCCCGCCGGGTGCGGATTCCTCGAACTGCGCCGGTCCGGGCAGCTTCTCGCCGTCTTGTGCCTTTCCGCCCATCAGCTCCGGCGGCGAGGACCGGGTCCAGCGGCCTTTCCAGATCCCGGCCGGGTCGGCCGGGATCCACAGGTCCAGCTGTTCCCGGATGGTGAACGCACTCCTGCCCTCCACCCACGCGGTCCGGCTGTACTTGGTCACGACGTGGTTGAACGGCGCACCCGCTTCGCGGCCGTCCGTAGCGGAGCCCGGGCCCGCGGGCGCCAGCGTCGTCGGCGCGCTGGCGAGTTCCCGGACTACGACCACTCCGCCAGTCAGCACCGCGACCGCCGCGGCCACAGCGATCCATCGCCAGGCACCGGAGCGCTTTTTCCGTTGCGGGACAACAGGTTCGTCAGATTCGCTGACGGCCGCGGCGGCCCGCATCAGGCTCGCCCGGGCCCGGTCGAGTTCGGTGCGGTCGGTGGTCGTCTCGTGCGGGTGCAGCGCGGCGAGGGCTTCGTCGAGTTCGGCGTCGGACCACAAATGCCGCACGGTGTCGTCGTTCACTGTTCCTTCGCCTCCTCGCGGGTCGACGCGGTCGGGTTGGTGCGCAGCCATCTGCGGATCCGGTGCAGCCTTGAGCGCACGGTGCCCGGTGGGATGCCGAGCGCCTCGGCGACTTCGACCGGTTCCAATCCGGCCCACGAGACCAGCAGCAGGGTGTCGCGATCGGCGACGCTCAGCTTCGCGAGCGCTCCGGCCAGCTGCGCCGCGCGGGCCTGTGCGTCGACCTGCTCGGCGACCCGGGTGTCGTGTCCGCCTTGGCCGCGGTCGCTGGAATTCGCGAGCCGCGCGGTGGCTCGCAGTGCCCGGGTTTCGCTGCGGACGTGATGGCGCAGCAGGTTCGTGGCGATCCCGTACAGCCACGAGCGCGCGGTGCCCAGCTCCGGCCGGTACGAATCCCGCCTGCGCAGCGCGACGAGGAACGTCTCGGCGACGAGATCGTGCGCGGTATCCGGGCCGACGCGGCGGGCCAGGTAACGGTGCATGGTCGCCGCGTGCGCGTCGAACAGCCGCCCGAAAGCCGGGGCGGGGTCGGGGCCGCCCAGGTCGGGGCGGTCCTGCGGGCCGGTCGACACCGGCTCGGGACCGTCATGGATCACCTGCATACCCACTCTTGCCCGCACGGCAGGCGAGCGTTCGCGGGCGTCACCAGATGGGATGGTCGCTGAATTTCTCCAGCGTGCTCACCGACGGCCGGACGAACCAGAGCCCGGCGCTGTAGCCGATCAGGCCGATGGCGAAATTCGCGAACGTCGCGAGCAGTTCGGTGAAGCCGAGCCGGGCGTGATTGCCCCAGAGATCCACCAGCGCGGACACCCCGAGCGCGATCAGGCAGCTGACCGACAGTGCGGTGAAACAGGCGGTGAGCGCCGCGCGCGTGCTGCGAGCCCGGGCGACCACCAGGTAGTCGCCTTGCAGGCAGCGGCGCGCGAACAGCACCACCACCGCGGTGGCGAGCACGGACAGGACCGGCAGCAGCAAAGCGGCGAGACCGAGCGGGGTGCGGGGCAGGCTGTGCCCGTGCAGCGGACGGTTCACGAACACGGTGAAGCCGAAAACGAGCAGTGTGCCGACGGCCAGGGAGACCCCGGTGACCACGGAAGCGAAGCGCACCCGGGCGGCGAACAGCCGCGGCAAGGGGGCGTACTCCGCAGCCTGCTGCCCGTAGTACTGCTTCACCGCATCACCTCCGCGCCGGCAACCCGAACGAACGTGCAAATGCTCGTGAAGGCCACCTTAACGGAATGTGATTCCGGCAAGGTGGCCTTCACGGCACTTGTCACCGAGGCGTGCTAACGCGCTGCCCGATCAAGCCTTCTCGGCCAGCAGGTTCGCGCACCGGATCAAGCCGATGTGCGAGTACGCCTGCGGGTGGTTGCCGAGCGAGCGCTCCGCGACCGGGTCGAACTGCTCCGGCAGCAGCCCGGTCGGGCCCGCCGCGTCGACGATCTGCGCGAACAGTTCCTCGGCCTCGTTGCGCCGCCCGGTGCACAGGTACGCCTCGATCAGCCAGGCCGCGCAGATGTGGAAGCCGCCCTCGCCGCCGGGCAGGCCGTCGTCGCGGCGGTAGCGGTACACCGTGGAACCGCTGCGCAGTTCGGCCTCGATCGCCGTCACGGTCTTCTGGAATCGGTCGTCCGCCGGATCGATGAGCCCGGTCAGGCCCACGAACAGCGACGCCGCGTCGAGGTCGGTGCCGTCGTAGGCGGTGGTGAACGCCTGCACCTCTTCGTTCCAGCCGTGTTCGAGCACGTCGGCCTTGATCTCGTCGCGCAGCTGGGGCCAAGCTCCCGGGACGTCGCGGCCGTACTCGTCGCCGAGCCGCACCGCGCGGTCGATGGTCACCCAGCACATCACCCGCGAGTACACCCGGTGCCGCGGCACGTGCCGCTCTTCCCAGATGCCGTGGTCCGGTTCGTTCCAGCGCCGCGTGACGGCCTCGGCCATCGCGCGCACCATCTGCCAGTCCTCGTCGCGCAGTTCCCCGCGCACCTTGGCCAGCGTCGCGACCAGCTCCACGACCGGGCCGAACACGTCGAGCTGCACCTGGTGGTTGGCCAGGTTGCCGACGCGCACCGGCCGCGAACCGGCGTATCCGGGCAGCGATTCGATGACCGCCTCCGCGCCGATGACACTGCCGGACAGCGTGTACAGCGGGTGCAGCCGCTCCGGGCCGGCCAGCGTGGCGAGCACGCCGTGCAGCCACTTCAGGTAGCCCTCGGCCTCCTCGTGCGAACCGAGGTGGACCAGTTCGCGCACGGTCATCGCGGCGTCGCGGATCCAGCAGTAGCGGTAGTCCCAGTTGCGGACCCCGCCGATCTCCTCCGGCAGCGACGACGTCGCGGCGGCCAGCACACCGCCGGTGTCGGTGTTGACCAGCCCGCGCAGGGTCAGCGCGGAGCGGCGCACCAGTTCCGTCTGCACGGTCGGCAGCTTGAGCTTCGCCGCCCAGTCGCTCCAGTACCGGCCCGCCCGGTCCCGACGGTCCACTTCGGACAGTTCGTGCGCGGTGAAATCCGTGGTGCCGCAACGAAGTTCGAGCACGACCGGCTCTTCCGGCGTCGGCTGGACGAGCGCGGTCGCGGTGTCCTGCAGCCCGTCGGAGCTGATCGACCATTCGACGCCCGGCGAGCGCAGCACGAACGGCTCCGACGTGCCCAGCACGCGCAGGCCCTCGGCCTCGGCGACCAGCCGCACCGGCACGCCGCCGAATTCCGGCCGCGGCGCGAACACGACCTGCGCCACCGCCTCGCCGGAGATCACGCGCACGAGGTCGGTGCGGTGCGCGGGGCTCTCCGGTTCGAGATAGTCCGTGACGAGCAGCCGCGACCAGCGCGTTTCGACCGTCATCGTGTTCGGCAGGTACCGCTGGCCGAGCGGGAGCCCGTTGCGGTGCGGTTTGATCGAGAAGTGCCCGGCACCGGGACCGCCGAGCAGGTCGGCGAAGACCGCGGGCGCGTCCGGGCCGGGGTGGCACAGCCAGGTCAGCTTCGCGTCCGGCGTCACCAGCGCGACCGAGCGCTCGTTGGCCAGCAGCGACAGCCGCTCGATCGGCGGCGCGGACTCGCCGTAGAGCCAGTTGCGCCGCTCCTCCAGGAGGAACGCGAGCACCATCGCGACGTCGACGGTGTCGGGCACGTGGTACTCGGCGAGCGATTCGCCGTCGCCGACCTTGATGCCGAGGTCCGGCCCGGCCAGCCGGGCGAACGCCTTCTCGTCGGTGACGTCGTCGCCGAGGAACACCGCAGCGGTGGCCCCGACCTGGTGGCGCAGGGTGTCCAGCGCGTTGCCCTTGTCGGTCTTCACGACCGCCAGCTCGACGACTTCCTTGCCGTCGGTGGTCGTGACGCCGTCCCACTTCGACGGGCCGTTGTGCACGTCCGAGAGGACGCGGCGGCCGGCGTTGTGCTCGGCGCGGCGCACGTGCACCGCGATGCTCGCCGGTTTGACCTCGAGCGACACCCCGGGCACGTCGAGCACCAGCTGTTCCAGCTCGTGCTCGAGCCGGCGGTGCAGTGCTTTCGCGTCGTCGTCGAGCGCGTGGATGAAGCCGATGTCGAACTCGGACCCGTGGCTGCCGACCAGGTTCACCTCGGCGGGCAGCCGCGACAGCGTCGCGAGGTCGCGCAGGGCCCGGCCGGAAATCACGGCGGTGGTGGTCTCGTGCAGTCCGGCGAGAGATCTGAGCGCACCGACGGACTCGGGCAGCGGCCGCGCCTCGTCGGGGTTCGCCGTGATGGGGGCCAATGTGCCGTCGTAGTCGCAGGCGACCAGCAGGCGCGGGGTACGGGCGATCTGCACGATCGCGCGCCGTAGCTCCGCGGGCAACGCCTCGGCGGTCAACACTCCTCCTCAGGAGGTCCAGCGCGGTACGGGGGAGGGGGTCAGTCGGCCGGTTCGGCACCCAGCGCCTGGAGGAACGAACGCGCCCACCGGTCGACGTCGTGGGTGAGGACCTGGCGACGCATGGCGCGCATCCTGCGTCGGCCCTCGGCGGGGTCGAGCGTAATGGCAGCCTCCAACGCGTTCTTCACCCCGTCCAGATCGTGCGGGTTGACGAGGAACGCGCTGGTCAGTTCGGCCGCCGCGCCGGCGAACTCGCTCAGCACCAGCGCGCCGCCGAGATCAGGGCGGCACGCGACGTACTCCTTGCAGACGAGATTCATCCCGTCGCGCAGCGGAGTCACCACCATGACGTCGGCCGCGGAGAAGAAGGCGGCCAGCTCGGTGCGGTTCACGGATTGGTGCAAATAGTGCACGACCGGGTGGCCGACGCGGGCGAACTCGCCGTTGATCCGGCCGACCATCTGCTCGATCTCGCCGCGCATCCGCTGGTAGTGCTCGACGCGTTCGCGGCTCGGGGTGGCCAGTTGCACGAACGTGACGTCGCCGGGTTCGAGACGGCCCTCGTGCAGCAGTTCGTGCAGCGCCTGCAGCCGCAGGTCGATGCCCTTGGTGTAGTCGAGCCGGTCGACGCCGAGCAGCACGGCCTTGGGGTTGCCGAGGTCACGGCGGATCTGCTTGGCGCGCTCGCCGACGCCCTTGCTGCGGGCGAGGGAGTCGAGACCGGCCGCGTCGATGGAGATCGGGAACGCGCCGACGCGCACGGTGCGGTCGCCGACCTGCACCATGCCCGGCCGGGACCGGACGCCGACCGCGCCGCGGGTCGGTTCGAGGCCGACCAGCTGCCGGGCCAGCCACAGGAAGTTCTGCGCGCCGCCGGGCCGGTGGAAGCCGATCAGGTCCGCGCCGATCAGGCCGCGCACGATCTCCGCGCGCCACGGGAGCTGCATGAACAGCTCGACCGGCGGGAACGGGATGTGCAGGAAGAACCCGATGCGCAGGTCGGGCCGCAGTTCGCGGAGCATCCGGGGCACCAGCTGCAGCTGGTAGTCCTGGATCCACACGGTCGCCCCCGGCGCGGCGACGGTGGCGCTGGCCTCGGCGAAGCGGCGGTTGACCTTCACGTAGCTGTCCCACCACGACCGGTCGAAGACCGGCCGGGCGACGACGTCGTGGTAGAGCGGCCAGAGCGTGGCGTTGGAGAAGCCCTCGTAGTAGTCGCGGACCTCGGCCGAGGTGAGCGACACCGGGTGCAGGACGAGCCCGTCGTCGTCGAACTCGTCCACCTCGACGTCCGGCACGCCCGGCCAGCCGACCCACGCGCCCTTGCGGGACCTCAGGAACGGTTCGAGCGCCGAGACCAGTCCGCCGGGACTGGCTGTCCAGCGCTGCTGGCCGTCCGAGGTCCGCTCAAGGTCGACGGGCAGCCGGTTGGCCACCACGACGAAATCCGCGGACGGTGCGCTGTTCCGGTCGGCGATCGCGTCAGTCACTCCAGCTGCTCCCTCGTCATCGGCGGGTCGCGGCCCCATGGGAAACCCTAGCGCGCGAGGAGTGACCAGCCGGTGACCAACTGGCTACTCCAAACGCCGTTCGGTCGGCTCCATCGGCCCGGCGAGGCGGGGCCCGGAGAGCTTGCGCTCGAGCCTGCCGAGCCCGGTGCGGACCGGCTGGGCGAGGTATTCGCCCAGTACAACGCCCGCCGCGAGGGCGAGCCCGACGGCGACCGCGGTCATCAGGGTGGAGATGTTGCCGCCTGGCGACACCGCTAATTGGTATAGACCACGATAGGTGGAGAGGCCGGGGAGCAGCGGAGTGATCCCGGACACGGCTACCACGAGCGGAGTAACTTTCAGCCGCCGGGCCATTACGCCGCCGCAGAATCCGACGAGCGTCGCCGCGATCGCCGAAGCGCTCACCGCGTCGAGCTTCGCGAGGATCAACGCGCCGTACACGAGCGCGCCGATGGCCCCCGCCGCCGCGGCGACGAGCATCGCGCGCAGCTTCGAGTACGAGGCGAGCGCGAAGCAGGCGGCCGCGCCGGCCCCGCCGACGACGATGATCGGCAGGTGCTGCGCGGTCGAGACAGGGACGTCGGGCAAGGGGGTGCGCGGCAGTTCGAGCATCACCGCGAGCCGCAGCGCGAGCACGACCCCCGCGATCAGCCCGGCACTCATCAACGCGGTTTCCATCGTGCGGCCGGACGCGGTGACGTAGTACCCGGTGATCCCGTCCTGCACCGCCGAAACCGTGGACAGCCCGGACAACAGCACGGTGACCGCCGCGGCGACCACTAGCGTCGGCCGGTCGGTAGTGAGGATGTTGCTGCTGACTATCACCATCGCCGACAGCGTCGCGAACAGCCCGCCGACCACCTGCTGGAAGAAGAACGGCAGGTTGACCTTGTTGAGCAGCCTGCCGATCCGGTCGACCGCGGCGGAGATGACCATCGCGACGAGCGCGATGTCGAGGCCCCCGCCGAGCAGCAGCGTGATGAACCCGGCCAGCCCGCCCCAGGCGGCGGTCGCGGTCCAGCGCGCGTACGGGTGCGGCGCGGAGGTGATCCGGTCCAGTTCGGTGACGGCTTCCTCCGCCCCGGTGTTGCCGCGGACGATCTGGCGCACGAGCGCCTCGGTCTCGGTCAGCCGGGTGTAGTCGAGACTGCGCGAACGGACCACTCGCAACGCGGTGACCGGCGCGAGGTCGGTCCCACGGTGACAGGTGACGGTGATCGACGTGAAGATGACGTCGACCTCGCAGTGCGGCAACCCGAGCGCGGAGGTGAGCGCGAGAATCGTCGCGGTGACGTCGGACGCGCCGGCCCCGCTGGCCATCTGCACTTCGCCGATCCGCAGAGTGAGATCCAGAACGAAGTTGACGGTCGCGTCGTCCGGCGGCTTCGGACCGAGCGCCTCCTCGGACTCGACCGCGGGCTGTTCTGCCGTCGGAGCCTCGAGAATGTGCCAGGCGCGACGGCGCAGCAGATTCGGGCGGTGGCGCTGGTTCGACCGCGGGTGCGGAGGCTCGAGAATCGGCCACCGTCTGCGCGCTGCCCCCTGGCCGGCACGCTCGTTGATCTTCATGATCGATCCCCACCTCCTCGTTCGTTCCCGGGGACCATCGGCCGCACCGCCCCAGCTGTTGCAGTGGTGTCCGACACACCTCCCGAAGATCGTGCCGCATGGGCTCGGATCGCGCCGCTTTTCGGGGTTGACCTGGGGGTTGGGGCGGGTTGTCCGGGTGCGGCGGGAGCGGCCCGATATACTTTTGTCGCGCCCGTGTTCGGGTGCGTGCCGGTATAGCTCAGTTGGTAGAGCATCGGTCTTGTAAACCGAAGGTCAGGGGTTCGACCCCCCTTGCCGGCTCAGTTTCGATCATGGTTCTGTCCGCGCCTGGATGACCGCGCCGGCTGGTACTCGAAACGTGTTTCGGGCGGCTTGATCGGCGACCTCGTGTTCGAGCACGACGATCGCCGCTGTTCCGTCGTCTGCTGTCTCCGCCACGCGGCAGCCCGGGAACTGGTCGTCCACCACCCGCGTGGCCGTTCCGTTGAGGTAAGCCATAACGCGAGCATGCCGCATCCGGAACGACAAATGGGCCCGGCGATCACGCCAGGCCCACCCGTCAGTCGATCGTTCAGAAGCCGTTGCAGGAAGCCGTCGCGAAGTTGCCCGACGCCTTCGACGTCTTGGTTTCCTTGCCGTCGACGACGACCTTGCAGGTCACGTCTCCGCCCTCGGCACCGGTGGTCACCGAGAGCGTGCCGCCCTTGAACAGGCCCTTCGTGGTCATGTCCTTGGACCACGGCAGGGACTTCGGCTGTTCCTGGTTGGTCGACGTGCTGCCGTCGCCGATCGTGGTGTAGCTGATCGAGGCGTCCTTCGCGGTGCCGGTGACCTCGTAGTGGATCGTCACGGAGCGGTTTGCCTCGTCGTTGATCTCGTTGGCTGCCTTGGCGAACGCCGTGAGCCAGACGATGCACACCACCAGGCCGAGCACCGAAAGCACGAGGCCGGCGATCGAGAGGCCCTTGTTCGTGGCCTTCCCGGAACGCGAGCGGGCGAAGCCGAGCGCGGAGAAGATGATCCCGAGGATCACCAGCGGCCACGCGATCACTCCGATGACCGGGATGAACGCGAAAATCAGGCCGACCAGTCCGAGCACGAACCCGGCGGTGCCCAGTCCGTTCTTCGGCGGGGCGGGCGGGGCGGGATACGGCGCGGGCGGCGGCGGGGGATAGTCAGGTGCGGACATGCGAGCCTTTCATGATCGAATGTGCACAAACAGGTCGCATCAACCGCCGTAAGTGTTACGTCTTGTCCGGAAATCAGTCCGGTCGCGGCTCCACGTGCACACGCTCGCCCTGCAGTCCGAACAGGATCAGGAGTTCGACCGCGCCTCCGTCGGCCGAGCCGAGCCAGTGCGGTTCCGTCGTGTCGAATTCCGCTGCCTCGCCGGGCGGGACGATCAGGTCCTTCGCGCCCACGATCAGGCGGAGGCGGCCGTTGAGGACGTACAGCCATTCGTAACCGCTGTGCGTTTTCAGCGCGGGTTCGGCGGAACGGCCGGGGATCAGCATTTTGTACGCGTGCACCCCGCCCGGTCGCCGGGTGAGTGGCACGTAGGTCATTCCGTGCTGGTGGATCGGGCGCAGGTGGACGCGCGGGTCGCCGGCGCGGGGAGCGCCGACCAGGTCGTCGATCGGGACGTCGTAGGCGCGCGACAGCGGCAGGAGCAGTTCCAGGTTCGCTCGGCGCTGGCCATTCTCCAGCCGGGAAAGGGTGCTTTCCGAGATGCCGGTCTCCGTCGAGAGGTCGGCCAGGGTGATGCCGCGCCGGGTGCGGAGGGCTCGCAGCCTCGGGCCGACCGCGTCCAGGACTTCGTCGAGATCAGACATGGTGCCCAGTCTTGCCGAAGCGGGCAGATGTCTCGTGAGTGGCTACGCCGGTTCTAACCGGCATAGCCACTCACGAGGCCGGGGGTCAGCTGACCAGTTCGGGAGCCGGTTTCGCTGCTCGGCGGGCGGGGGCGGTTTCCGGGAGGAGCAGCAGGCAGACCAGGCTCACCACGAGCAGCGCGGTCAGGTAGTAGCCGACCGCGATGGCGTCGCCGGTCGCGGCGACGATCCGGTTGGCGATCATCGGCGACAGGCCGCCGCCCAGCACCGCGCCGACGTGGTAGCCCACGCCGAGGCCGGATTGGCGCTGTTCTCGCGGGAACAGTTCGGCGAACCAGGTGTACATCGGTCCAAAAAGGATTCCGGTGGCGGTGAAACCCAGCAGCAGCGCGAGGAACACCGAGCTGATGGTGCCCGCCGACGCGATCGGGAACATCACGAGCGCGGCGATGATCGACAGGATCGAGCCGGTCAGCATCACCGGTTTGCGGCCGATCCGGTCGGACAGCCAGGCGGCGCCGACGTTCGCGGCGGCGTGGCACAGCAGGGTGATCGTCGAAATGGTGACGATCGGGGCGCGCGGGAGGCCGAGGCCCTCCGGGGCGGCGGCGGTCGCGTAGGACAGCATGAACGTGACCAGTGCGAAAGTGCAGGCGGTGAGGCCGAGGTTGGCACCGGCGATCAGCAGCAGCCGTCGCCAATTCGAGCGGAGGACGTCGGCGAGCGGCTTTTTCGCCCGCGTTTTCGCGGCGGCCATTTTCTCGAATTCCGGGCTTTCCGAAACGCCGCGGCGCACCCAGATTCCGATCGCCAGCACGACACCGCCGGCAAGGAACGGAAGACGCCAGCCCCAGCTCATGATGTCGTCGTTGGGCAGCAGGAGGACCAACGCGAACGCCAGGTTCGCCAGCACGACACCGATCGGCGAGCCGAGTGCGACGAAGGAACCGTAGAGGCCGCGCCGGTTTTCCGGCGCGTGCTCGACAGCGAATACCGCCGCGCCGGCGCTTTCCCCGCCGCGGGCGGCACCGTGTAACAGGCGCAGTCCGACCAGCAGCAGCGGGGCGGCGATGCCGATCACCGCGTACGGCGGGAGAACGCCCATGCCCAGCGTCGCGAAACCCATCAGCAGGAACGCGGCGTACAGCGCGGTGCGACGGCCTCGACGGTCGCCGATCCAGCCGAACAGCGCCGCGCCGAGCGGGGCCATCACGAAACCGATGGCGAAGGTGGCGAGGCTCATGAAGGTGCCGAACCAGGCGTTGCCGGTTTTGAAGAACACCGATCCGAATACGAGCGCCGCCGCGGTGCCGTAGATCGAGAAATCGTACATTTCCAGGGAGGTGCCGACGCCGGCGGCGAATCCGAGCCGCAGCACGCCGGGAGAGTGCGCTTCGTCGCGCTTGGCCATAGCAGGCCTTTCGTCGTCTCGCGCGGAATGCGCGGGGTGTCCGGTGGTGGGGAAACGGTGGACACAGCTTAGGGAAAACGTGACGAAGGAGGCAAAGTCCGATTTGCGGCGGATTGATAAATAAAATCTATCAATTAATAGACGCGACGGCCGGAATCGCGAGATCCCGGCCGCGCGTCAGTACAGTTCGATCACCAGTTTTTCGGAGCGGGCGCGCGACACGCACAGCGCCATCTGGTCGCCCGCGGCCTTGTCGCTGGCCGAAAGACACTGGTCCCGGTGTTCCGGAGTGCCTTCCAGCACCCCGGAAACGCACGAACCGCAGATGCCTTCCTCGCAGGATTTGAACACCTCGATCCCGTTGTCGGTCAGCACCGAAAGGATCGACCGGTCGGCCGGGATCTCGAACACCTCGCCGGTGTCGAGTTCGACGGTGAACGGCTGATCGCCGCTCGTGTCGACCTCGGCCGCGGTGAAATGTTCGACGTGCACCTGCGCTTCGCCGACCACCGGCGCGAACGTGCTGGTGACCTGCTCCATGAACCCGTCTGGACCGCAGGTGTAGACGTGCCCGGAGGAACTGAGCCCCGTCGCCACTTCCGCCAGTACGGCGGGCTGTTCGTCGCGAGGGACGCCGAAATACAGCAGCACTCGATCGCGGAACTCGGCCTTTTCTTCAAGCAGGGAAACAAAAGCCGCTGAATCCCGGCTGCGCGCGAAGTAGTGCAGTTCGAATTCCGCGCCGTCCGCGTGCAGCTGATAAGCCAGGCTCAGCAACGGAGTTACGCCGATGCCACCCGCGATGAGCACGTGCCGGTCGGCGTCCGGAGCCAGCGAAAGCAAGTTCCGGGACTCGCCGATCTCCAGCTTGTCGTTCTCCGCGACGGTGTGCAGCGCCTCGGAACCGCCGCGCGAATCCGGTTCCCGTTTGACCGCGATGAGCAGCGACGAAGTGTCGTCCGGCCGCCCGCACAGCGAATACTGGCGCAGGATCCCGGTCGGACCGGTGACGTCGATGTGCGCACCGGCGGGGTGCGGGTCGAACGGCAGACCGTCGGCGCGCACGAGGCGAAGCGCCCGGATCCCGGGCGCTTCCTCGACGACCTCGGCCACGCGGACCACGGTGTTCGGCATCGGCTCTCCGTTTCAAGCGGTTCAGCGCAGGTAAAGGCCGCCGTTGGCGTCCCAGCAGGCCCCGGTGACCGAAGCCGCGCCGGGCGAGGCGAGCAGCGACACCATCCGCGCGATGAACGACGGGTCGCCGAGCTGTCCGACGGGGATGTTCTTCGTGAAGGCCTCGAGGTTGTCCTCGCCGACGATCGAACGCACCATCGGGCTGTCCAGCGGGCCAGGGGACACGGAGTTCACGGTGACCCCGCGCGAGGCGAGTTCGCGCGCGAACACCTTCGTCGCGGACATGATCGCGCCCTTGGACGACGCGTAGTGCCCGCCGGTCGCGGTGCCGCCGTTCTGGCCGGCCAGCGACGCCATGTTCACGATCCGCCCGTAGCCCTGCTCGGCGAAGTACGAGCCGAAGATCTGGCAGGCGGTGAACGTGCCGGTGAAGTTGACCGCGAGCACCTCGTCGAGGTCTTCCGGCGTGATCTCCATGAGCGACCGCGCCTGCGTGCGGGCCGCGTTGTTGACCAGCACCTGCACGCTGCCGAAATCGCGGACGACGTCGTCCTTCAACTGCGCGAGCGCCGCCCGATCCCGCACATCGACCGCGTAGCCGCGGCAGCTGCGAAGTTCCGTGGCAAGCTTTTCGGCCGCTTCGCCGTTGACGTCCGCGATCGCGACGCGGTAACCCTCGGCGTGCAACTGCCGCACGATCGCTTCCCCGAGGCCGCTCGCGCCGCCCGTGACGACGGCGATGTGCGGTTCCGCTGGCGCGCTCACAGCAGGAATCCCGCGGCGGGAACGGCTTCGTCGCTATTGACCAGCCGGACGACCTTCAACGCGATCCGGTCGCCTTCGGGGCCTTCCGGCGAGAAGCGGATGCGGTGCACCAGATCCGCCGCCCACAGGTCGTGGTTGCCGCGCTTGTAGGCGACCAGGATCTGTGCCGAGCGCAGGACAACTTCTTCATCGGACACGGATTCGGGCACGAATCGAGACACCGTGCGCACTGTGCGAGCGGAATCGACGGCAGCGAGCGCGTAGCCCTCGGTCATCCGGGCGATACGCATCTGCCGCATCCGCGCGTCGTCGTAGACCATGTTCAGCGAGCCGGCGAAATCGTCGGTTTCCCGGTCGATCGGGATGACGTAAATGCCGTCCTCGGTGAACAGCTTTTCCCACTGGTGGTATTCGGTGCGGTCCAGCAGTTCCGCCTCGCGGTTGACGAGGTCGACGGCGCGCGCGACCCGGGTGTCAGTGGTGGGGATGGTTTCAGTCATCGCCCATCATCTCCTTCCACTGGGCGTACGCGGCGCGCATGCCGGTTTCGTCGGTGACGTGCGAGGTCGGCCAGCCTTCGGGGCTCGCCTTTTCCCGCGCCAGCCCGCGGTTGACCAGGATCGGCAGGTCGGGGCCGCCGTGCGCACCGCGCTGCACTCGGTCCCAGCCCTCGGCGTCGTCCGGGGTGCCGAAGCCGAACGGGCCCTGGAAGTGTTCGTGGATACGCATTCGCTCGCGGTTGACCACGTCCAGTTCCGGCGGGCCGTCGGGGCCGATCGCGACGTGCTCGATCAAGGTCTCGTTGACCGAAATCGGCCGCAGCACGCGGAAAAACGCCGCGGACATCGAAACGTTCGGGAACAGGTTGAGGTTGAACCCGGTGCCGTGCATGGCCCGGACGACCTTGCGCACCTGCGCCTCGTCCAGCGTCTTCGACAGTTCGGCCACCACGTGGTCGAACCGGGCCTGCAGCGGTTCGGTGCCGTCGTCGACATCCAAGTCGGAGTGTTCCGGCACCATCTGCATGACGCTGTGGCCGTTGCCGAGCGAGTGCGTGATCGCCGACGGATCGGTCATGAACGACATCATGTCGGCCGTTTCCGCGTCCACCGAAGCCATCCACGACCGGTGCACGATCGGGAAGTGGTAGCCGTCGGTGGTGTTCTCCAGCTGGATCTTCCAGTTTCCGCGGAATGTGAACTGGTGTTTGCCCAGCACCTTGATCGGGTAGCCGCCGCCCTGCTTCATGAAGCGGTCGATCCACAGTTTCGCGTCGCCGAGGAAGTCCTCAAGGGACTCGCCGTCCTCGGCGAAGGTCGCGAAAACCATGCCGCCGTACGATTCGGTGCGCAGTTTCTTCAGTGACAGTTCGCCCTTTTCCAGCACGCCTTCGTAGCCGTCCGGGTAAGGGATGCCGCGCAGCTTGCCGTCGAGGCCGTAGCTCCAGGCGTGGTACGGGCAGGTGAAGCCGTTGGCCTTGCCGCTCGGCTTCTCGCACAAGCTCGCGCCGCGGTGCCGGCAGCGGTTGAGCATCGTGTGCAGCGTGCCCTTGCGGTCCCGCGTCACGATCACCGGCTGGCGGCCGACGTAGGTGGACTTGAAGTTCCCCGGCTGGGCCAATTCGCTAACGTGTGCGACCCACACCCACGAACGCTCGAAAATCTGCGTCATTTCGCGTTCGAAGATTTCCGGGTCGGTGTAAAGCCGGGCAGCTACGCGGTCGCTTTCGGCGAGATCAGCGGGAACAACGGTGTTCTCAGTCATGAGGTCTCCGGTTCAGTCGGGCAGTTCGACGTCTTCGCGGACGGTCAGCGGACGGCCGATCCGGGCTTCGATCTTGGCGAAGCGCCACAGCTTGACGCCATTGCTGCCGACCTCCGTCGTGCGCAGCAGATTGCAGCCGGCTTTGACGGTTTCCTGGCTGTCGGCGTCGGCGAGGATGTAACAGGTCCACGGCCAGCCGTCGGACGGGCCGACCATGTGCGCGTCATCGTCGATGTCACCGATGAAAGTGATGCCCGGCAACGTTTTCAGCCGGTCCATCATGGACACGAAGGACTGCCAGACGTCGCCGATGGTGATGCCGTCGGCGGGAAGGTCGAAGAAGTTCTGGTTGATGCCGATGCAGAAAAGCACCCGCAGGGGCTGCGTGCTCACAGTCGGAGACTCCTCGTCGTGGTGGTGGCTGGTCAGCGGAATCCGGGGCTGGTCGGCGGCTGTCCCATGAGAACCGCGCCGGCGGCGTCGTGGATGGCCGGGCCCAGGAACGCATGCTGCTTGGGTACCAGTGCGTCGCCCTGAAGTCCACGCAGCGGATGCGTCGAGTAGATCGGCGCGGTGCCGGAAATCTCGACGAGCTTCGAGACGACCTCGGACGACGTCTTGGCCAGGTGCGCGGCCGAAAGCCGCAGCTGGGCGTTCTGCTCGTCGGTGGCCTCGTCGCCGGAAACGACGGTCTCCCAGACCTCGTGGCTGACCTCGTAGAACCAGGCGCGCGCGGACCGCAGCGCGGCCTCCGCGTCGGCGTACCCGGTGCGGTAGTAGCCACGATCGGCGAGTTTCGGCGCACCGGTGACGCCGGTGTAGCCAGCGCCGACCTCGCGGGCGTGGTCGAGCGCGGCGCGCGCGACGCCCGCGCCGACGATGGCGAGAACCTGTGCGGCGTAAGCGATCGTGGGGTAGCGGTAGAGCGGCTCGTCCACGGTGGGAGCGCCGCCGCGGATGAACGTCCATTCGCGCGGGACCTCGACGTCGCGCACGACCAGGTCGAACGAACCCGTGCCGCGCATGCCGACGACGTCCCAGTCCTGGACGATCTCGACCTGCTCGGGGCGCAGCAGCGCGGTGCGCGGTTTGCCGCCGGTCGATTCGTCGCCGGGGATGCCGACGCCGAGGATGTCCGCGCCCATGCAGCCGCTGGCGAACTTCCACCGGCCGTTCACCCGGAAGCCGGTTTCGGTCGCCGGGGCGGGCTGGACCGGGAACAGGCCGCCGGCGAAGGCGACGTCCGGACCGTCTTTGTACAGCTCGGCCTGGGTGTCCAGGGGGAGCGCGGCGAGGTAGATCAGCGACGAGCCGAAGCTGGCGACCCAGCCGGTCGAACCGTCCACTGTGGAAATACGCTCGATCAGGCGGAGGAATTCGGCTGGCGGAAGCGGGTTGCCGCCGAATTTCGCCGGCGTGCTGGCCCGGTAGACGCCGACCTGCTTGAGCCGGTCGATGAAGTCGCGCGACACGTAGCGCTGCTGCTGGAACTCGTCCTTGCGCTTGGCGAGCTCGGCGAGCACCTCCTCCATGGTGACTTCGCTCATCGCTGCTCCTCAGAATGCCGGTGCGGTCGCTCCGACGTTACGAACCCCAGCGGCGCGCGGGAATTGGTAGTGCCTGAGCGGGCGTAGGGGATTTCTTCAGTGCGGGCCGCCAGCCAGGGGCTTTACGCTGAGCCGATGGAAGCGGACCCGCGCGCGCCAGAGCTGACGACGCACGATTTCGTCGCGATGCTCAACGCCAGCCGTACGTGCGTGCTCGTGCACGACGGCGCGACGAAGAACATCCTGTGGGCCAACCCGGCTGCCTGCGAGATGCTCGAATGGAGTGTCACGGAGCTGCGGCCGTTGAAGGCGAACCACATGAGCAGCTCAGCGCAGCAGTACGACCGGGTGATCGGACGGGCGTGGCTGCAGGAGGCGGTCGACAAGGGCGTCAGCCGGATCGAATGGCATTACCGCACGAAGTCCGGCCGGGTGATTCCGACGGACGCGGTGGCGACCCGGGTCGAGCTGGCACAGGGCCCGGCGGTGATGGTGCAGTTCCGCGACATCGAACGCGAGCAGGAAATCGAGCGTGAGCTGCGGTTGACCACGTCCTGGGTGGACGCGCTGGCCCGGCAGACGTCGGCGGTCGCGTTGATGCTCGACGGCTCGGGCGAGCTGCGGTTCGCCACGGACTCCGCGGTCGCGCTGTTCGGTGCGACGCCGGACGAACCGCTCGGCCGCCTGACCGACTACGCGGGCCTGCGCCTCGACGACCGTCCGGCCACTTGGGACGAGGTCCGCGAACGCGCCGTGCCAGCCACGCAGGTGCGGCTGGAAATCCAGGGCCGGGTGTGGCTGGAGGGCAGCGTCGAACGGCTTCGCGAGCCTGGTGGAGACGCGTTTCTGCTGCTGCTCTACGACGTGTCCGAGCGGGTCCGCGGCGAGGTCCGGCGCGAGCGTGAGCTGCACCGGGAGAACTACCTCGCGCGCTACACCGCGATGGGCGACATGGCGATGGCGATCGCGCACGAACTGAGCCAGCCGCTCGCCGCCGCGGGCAATTTCCTGGCCGGTGTCCGGTCGCGGACGCTCGACGCCGCGCCGGTCGTGTACGGCATCGACAGTGCCGTCCGGCAGATCGAGCGCGCGAGCCAGATCGTGTCGTCCGTGCGCGCGTTCGTCGGGCATTTGGAGCACGTCGAGCAGGTCGCCGACCTCAACGAGATCGTCGAGGAATGCCTGTACTTCGTGCGGTTGCGAGCCGAACCGGCGGCGATCGAGGTGACCTTCGAGCGCTCTGCCGAAGCGGTGCCGGTGCACTGCGAACGCGTGCTGACCGGCCAGGTCGTGCTCAACCTGTGTTTCAACGCGATCGAGGAAATGGCGCAGTGCCCGCAGCAGCGGCGCACCCTGGTGCTCACCACGCGCCGCGACGGCGACACCGGCGTGGTCACCGTGGACGACCGGGGCCGCGGCTTCCCGCGCAATCCGTTCGACGAGTCGTTCACCGCGAAGGAACGCGGCAGCGGCATCGGACTGGCACTGAGCCACCGCATCATCACCCGTCAGCACGGGACGATCTGGGCCGAACACCGGGCAGGCGGCGGTTCGCGGTTCGGCTTCGCACTGCCCGCGACCGGCCCGGGTTAGGAATTCTTCAGCTACGCCGGGGAAGTTCTCGATATCCCGCGACCGGTGCGGCTTTGTACGGTCGAGACAGTCCCGGAAGTCCCACCCGGCAGTCCCAGGAGGCACCGTGTCCGAGCTGACCCGGACCCAGCGCGAATTCCGCACCGCGATGGCCAACCTCTCCGCGGCCGTCAACGTCGTGACCACCGCAGGCCCGCACGGCCTCGCCGGGATGACGGTGAGCGCCGCCTGCTCGGTCACCGACAGCCCGCCGACCGTGCTCGTGTGCGTCAACCGGTCGAGCCGGTCGCACGCGATCCTGGTCGGCAACGGCCAGGTCTGCGTCAACGTGCTCGGCCCCGGCCAGGAGGACCTGGCCATGCACTTCGCCGGAGCGACGAAGGTGCCGACCTCCGAACGTTTCGACCAGGACTGCTGGGACCTCGACAGCGAGGACGCCCCGGTGCTGCGCGGCGCGGCCGCCTCGCTGGTCGGCCGGATCGTCGCCGAACAGGAGCACGGGTCGCATTCGGTGCTGTTCGTGGAGATCGAGAAGGTGCTGACCGCGCCGGACAGCGGAGCTTTGGTGTACTTCCAGCGCCGCTTCCACCGGCTTGCCGCACTGAGCGCCTGATCGAGGAGAACCCGTGGACCGGATGACCCTGACCTGCTACAACGACACGCACGGCTACGGCTGGCGGCACGTCGACCTGTTCGTGCACGACGAGCACGGCCGCGAACTGGACTGGGTGCACTGGCAGGTCCCGGCCGACGGCCCGGACGCCGCCGACGAGGCCACCGCCCGCGTCGAGCCGCTGCTGCGCCGGACGTCCGAGTGGCGGCACGCGGTCAGCGCGAGCGGCATGGACTACTGGACCGCCGACGCCGCCTGGACCCAGCCGTGACCGGCCGGTGGTCGCTGCGCGCCCTGGTCGCCGATCTGTCTGCTGGCCGGACGACTCCGGAAGCGGCTCTTGCGGAGGCCCGCTCGCGGATCGCCGCGGCTTCTTTCGACGCCTGGGTTTCGTCGGCTTACGTGCCGGTCTCGACGGGTCCGTTGGGCGGAGTTCCGTTGGGAGTCAAGGACATCATCGACCTGGCCGGACTTCCGACCCGCTGCGGCTCTGTCCTGCGCGCGGATGCCCCACCGGCCACTGTGGACGCTCCCATCGTCCGCGAATGGCGTCGCGCGGGCGCGGTGCCGATCGGCAAGACGGTCACCACGGAATTCGCTTTCTTCTCGCCTGGACCGACGGACAACCCCGCCGCGCCCGGTCATACGCCCGGCGGTTCCTCCAGCGGTTCCGCCGCTGCGGTCGCCGCCGGACACGTTCCGCTGGCGCTGGGTTCGCAAACCGCTGGCTCGGTCACCCGGCCAGCCGCGTTCTGCGGAGTCGCCTCGCTGGTCATGAGCCGGGGCCGGTTCCCGGTCGACGGCGTCACCGGCCTGAGCCCGAGCCTGGACAGCCACGGCATGTTCACCGCAACGGTTTCGGATCTGGCTCTGGCCTGGTCAGCGCTGTCGGGCGAGCCGGAGGTCGCTGTTTCTTCGGCACCGCGACTGCTGGTGTGGTCGTCAGCCGACGCCAGCCCAGCTATGCAGACCGCGCTCAGTACTGCGGTTTCCCGGCTGCGAGCCGCGGGCGCTGTGGTCGACGAATTCCCGGACCCGGCTCTGGTCCCCGCTTTGACCGCCGCGCACCCCGTGGTGATGGCCTACGAGGCGGCGCGGGAACGTTCCGTTGAGCTTGCTTCCGCGGACCGCCTCAGCGCCCCGCTGGCGCAACTGCTGCGTACCGGCGCGGAGATGCCGCGCGCGGAATACGAAGCCGCGCTGGCCGTCGTCGCTTCCGGTGGCTCCCGTCTGGCCGAGATCGTGACCGGCTACGACGCCGTGCTCGCCCCTGCCGCGCTCGGTTCGGCCCCTGCTGGCCTGGCCGCGACCGGCGACCCGGTGTTCAGCCGCCCGTGGCAGGCGCTGGGCCTGCCGGTAGTCGCCGTGCCAGGTCTGCGCGACGAGGCCGGGTTGCCGCTGGGATTGCAGCTGATCGGCAGTGCCTCTGGGGAATCCGCGCTGCTGGGCACGGCTCGCTGGGCGGAGACGACGCTTTAGATGGTGACGCGATGGGTGAGGATGTCGCGGACCAGCGTCCCGAGGCTGTCCGCCGACGTCTTCGCCTTGATCCGCGCCCGATGCACGTCCACGGTCTTGACGCTGGTGCCCAGCCGGTGCGCGATCGCCTGGCTGGGCATCCCGTCGACCACCAGCCTCAGCACCTCCCGCTCGCGCTGGGTCAGCGTGTCGAGCCGCGCCCGGACCGCCTGCCGCTCCGCATGCTCGGCGAACCGGCGGCGGGCTTCGATGAGCTGAGTCTGTACTACCTCGACCATGCGCTGGGCCTGGTAAGGCTTCTCCAGGAAATCGACTGCTCCCGCGGTGAGCGCGCGAACTGACATCGGAATGTCGCCGTGCGCGGAACAGAAGATCAGCGGTGCCGGACAGTCGATTTCCGCGAGCTTTTCCTGCAGCTGAAAGCCGCTGATCGCCGGCATCCGCACATCGACGATCACGACCGAGGGCTCGGCCGGATCGAACTCGTCGAGGAAAGTCTGGGCGTCCGGGTACGTCAGCGCCTGCACGCCGACGCTCTCCAGCAGGAACACCAGTGACTGCCGGAGGTCCTCGTCGTCGTCCACCACGTGCACGACCGGGTCGTCGCTCATGGCTTCATCAGCACCGAGGCCGAGGGATAGTCGCTGGCCCAGCCTTCCGGCAGCGGGGCGATGAAGACGTTTTCGGTGCGAGTACGGGTGATCCGCCAGGTGTCGCCTACGCGGCGGAACGCGTTGTTCAACCGGCTGGACCGCAGGAGCGCCTTCCCGTCGGAGAACAGCCACGGTTGCATGTGGATCCACTGCCCGGTGGCCTCGTCGCCGTCGACGTGAATCTGCTCGGAGGTGAGGTAATGCGCGTTCAGCAGAAGCTCGGGATCCTTTTTCTCGCCCCAGAACCGCTGAAAATGCGCCCGGATGGCGTCGGAGCCCTCAGCCCGCCCGAACTGCCCGTCGTAGTACTCGCCGACGCCCTCCCAGACGGCGTCCTCGGTGTAGAGCGCCATGATGAGGTCGATCCGCTCGTCGTCGTCCGCGATGCCGAACTCCGGGCAGGGCGTGTCGCAGAGGAACATGTACCGCGCCTGCACCCGGCGGATCTCCGCCTCGGCCTCGAGCACCCCGACCCGCCGAACCAGCCCCGCGACGGTCTCCTCCAGCGCGGCGATCCGCCGGTCCTGGTTGGCTGCGGAGCCGGATTCGGACGTTGCGGCGTGCTCGAGAGACATCGTTTTCCTCACCAGGGAAGTAGTGCCGGGTGGCGCTTCAGTGCCGGGGTTGGCCTTTCGGTGCGGTTTTCGGCTAGCTGACAGGGTAACCGGACCGCTCCAGGCAGGACCCAGCCTCTGCCCGGTCCGGAAGGGTTGTCAATCGAATCGGCGAGTTATGCGCGGTGTGTTTCAACCGGACGGCGGCGGTTATCAATGGCGGGTTGCTTGGCGGGGCCCGGCCTGGTGCCCGCGCTCGACAGCCTGGTCGCGCTTGCCGGACCGTCTGCTTGGGATCTCCGGTGCGGACGCCGCCGTGGCCGGGCAGCTCTCGCCCCGTCCGCGATAACGTTGCGGTATGTGCGTTTCCACTGGTACCGGGCCTCGGCGATGAACGCGGCTCAGCGGGCCGACGCCCGGGAGAACCGCGAGCGGATCGTCGAGATCGCCCGCGAGGCGATCGCCGGTTCAGGGGAGCTGCGGCTGAACGCGGTAGCCAAGTCGGCGGGCGTCGGGCAGGGAACGCTCTACCGGCACTTCCCCACGCGCGAGGACCTGCTTGCCGAGGTGTACCGGCAGGAGGTGGAGGAGTTGGTCGCGCTGGCCCCGGAACTGCTGGCCGAACACGGACCGGTCGAGGCTTTGTCCCGGTGGTTCGGCCGGATCGCGGAATACGCGAGAGTCAAGCGCGGCGTTTTCGCGGCGCTGGAAACCGCCGTGTGGAAAGGCCTGTCCGAGGAAAGCCACGGCCCGCTCGGCGACGCCATCACCCTCCTGCTCGACGCCGGAAAGGTCGAAGGAACCATCCGCGACGACATCGACGCGCGCGACTTCTTCATCTTGTCGGGTTACCTGACCCGGCTGGAGGAGGACGAGTGGGATTCCCGTGCCCGGCACCTGCTGGACGTGTTGCTGCGGGGGGTTCTTTCCCGCTGAGCTGGCTGGCTTGGGCGGGGGCGGTGGATCTGTCGGCGCTTGGCTTTGCTGCATAATCGGAGGTCGGCGCGGATGAAGTCTGCTTGCAGGGCAACGGGTTTTGCACGTCTGGCGGCAATTGCAATGCCGTTCGCGACCGGCGGCAATTACAGTGTTGTTATCGAGGTGCGATGGGCGCGCTGCGGTGTGCTGGGCGGTTGAATTGCCCCAGCGGGTGCCTCCCTCGTGAGGTGAGGTGGGGGGCTGGCTGCGCGATCGCGCGTTGTGGCTTGGCGGGGATTGCGTGCTGCGGCGAGCGCGGCGTGACGAGCGGTGTGTGCGCCGCACGATGCGGTGCCGTGGGTGTCAGTGTGGACTGGCAAACCCGGAGTGAAAGAGCCGCGCCGCAGTGAGCACGGTGCAATGTGGAGACAGCGATCGCAGTGCGACGCGCGTGATGAAGCGAAGAGGCGCTGTGGCTGCGCGATCGCGCTGACCCGATGCGGGGACGGTGCGGCTATCGCGGTGGACGTGCTGCCGCAGACACGTGAATTGGGCACAACGATTGCGCCCGGCGGAAAATTGCGGCGCGAGTGCGGTTCGGCTCGCATCGTGTGGCGACCGTCGTCGGGCAGGCGCGGCGGTGAGAGCTGAGTGCCGTTGGGCGGGTGCCGCGTGGTGAGCGCAGCGTGCCGTTGGACGGGAGTGGCTCGGTGAGCGCAGAGTGCCGCTGGACGGGAGCGGCATGGTGAATGCAGAGCGCCATTGGGCAGGTGCGGCGTGGTGAGCGCTGAGCGCCGTCGGGCGGGTGTGGCGCGGTGAGCGCAGCGTGCCGTTGGACGAGTGCGACGTGGTGAGCGCAGAGTGCCCGAGCGGCGCTGGAAAGTCACGGAAGTTCAGTGCCGGTGCCAGCCGAAGGCCGCAGCGCCGGATGTGGTGTCCATATTGGACGGGCCGCTCGCGGATGCGGTCGACCCAGTCCCCCAGATTTCCCCAGTGGCAGTGCTGTTGGTGCTGTTGGTGTGGTAGCTCAGGAGGCGACGGCCAGGCGGACCCGGCGGTCGCGCGCGTACGAGACCAGTTCGCGGACCTCGTCAGTAGTAATGATGCGGACAGCGTCTTCCAGGATCTCGGCCGTGGCCACCTGCAGCGGCCAGGAACGCAGGCCGGGAGCGGGTTCGTGCCAGAACCACTGGCCTTGGGCGAGATCTTCGGCGGCGACGGTTGGTTCGTCGGTGTTCATGCCTGCAGCCTAACTGGCACCACCGACAGAAAATCGCTCTACCGGACATCCCGGGGCAACCCCGGAGGAAGCGCAAGAAGTGAATGCCGGTTCGGCGATAGTTCCTGCTGGTCGGGAGGACGCGAGCGGGGCGACGGGTGGTGTGGGTCACGCGTCCTGCGGGGGCGGCGGGCGAATCCGGAGGCCGGGCGCGAAAAGCAGGTGCCAGGCGGGCTGGTCGCTCCTGGCGGCGGGCCACGTGGATTTTGCACGGCCGGGTGGCCTGTCCTAGGCTTCGCCGGTCACCGCGCACACACCGGGAGTATCCGGGACGAGAGGAACGGTGCGAATGGCTTTGCGCGACCCCGAGGCGTACCGCGACGTCGATCTGCCGACGATTCTCCGGATGGAGCGGCGGCTTCCCTGGTACGGCTGGCCGCACCTGCCGTTGGGGCTGCTGGTCTGCGTGGCGGCGATCCTCGCCGCCTACCGGGTTCCGGTTTCGTATCACCTGACGACCGCGCTGGTCGCGGGCAGCGGCGTGGTCGGCGGATTCTCCGGGTACGGCTGCGGGCTGGTCATGGTCAGCACTCCGGATCTGGTCCAGACCGGATACCTGAATTGGCGGCGAACCCGGGTGCTGCGGGCGTTGCTCATCGTGCTCGGCGGGTTGTCCGCGGCTTCGATGGCGGTCGTGGTCGCCTGCCATATTTCGTTGCTGGCCGGGGCTTCCGACGAGCATCCGTTCCGGCTTTCGGTGCAGGCCGGGCTGTACTTGGTGCTCGTGGTCGCCAACACTGTGCTCGCCGGGCTCGAGGCGTGGCAGTTGTCGAAGATCCTGCGCGCGCCCGTCGCCGAGACCGCGGCGGAGCCGGCCGGGCCGGTGCGGGTCCGGCTCGGCTGACTGTCTGCGGCTGACTGTCTACATCGGACGGAGTCAGCGCCTGCGCAGCAGTACTTCTTGGGTCACGGAAGCAACAAGCCGCCCGTCGGTGGTGAAGAACTCGCCGTGGGTCAGGCCTCGGGTGCTTGCGTAGCTTGGGCTTTCCATGTCGAACAGCAGCCATTCGTCCGCGCGGAACGGGCGGTGGAACCACACCGCGTGGTCCAGCGACGTCAGCTGCGGTTCGCCCGGGTCGTCCCGGTGGGGCAGCAGGGCAGTGCCCGCCAGGCGGATGTCGGAGATGTAGGTGAGCGCGCAGACGTGCGCCAGCGGAGCGTCCGGCAGCGCGTCCTTCGCTCGCACCCAGATCCGCTGACGCGGGCCGCGGCCGGTGTCGGGCAGGCCGGTTTCCGGGTTGCTGACGAAGCGGACTTCGATGGCGGACAGGACGATCGGCGAGCGGTCCTGCTCGACGACGCCCGCTTCGTCCGGCGCGGGGACGTCCGGCATCCGTGCCTGGTGCGCACTGCTGTCCGCCTCGGTCTGGAACGACGCGGACAGGCTGAAAATGCTCTCGCCGTTCTGGATCGCGACGACCCGGCGCGTGGTGAACGAACCGCCGTCGCGAGTGCGTTCGACCTCGTAGATGATCGGCATGTCGGTGCGGCCGCCGCGGATGAAATAGCCGTGCAGCGAATGCACGTGCCGTGCCGAGGGCACGGTCGCGCCCGCCGCGGTGAGCGCCTGCGCCGCGACCTGACCGCCGAACGCCCGCTGCGGCGAACCCTGGTGGCACCAGCCGCGGAACAGGTTCAGCTCGAGCGGTTCGAGCTTGAGCAGCTGGTCTAGCCCGGTCCGGGTCGGATCGATCGTCGTCACCCGGCCAGTCTAAGCGCCTGCTCAGTCGCCTCGCGGGGTGAGCAGCGCCGCGACCGCGGCTGGATCCTCGACGTGCGCGTTGTGCCCGAGCCCAGCCAGGACCACTGCCTCGGGAACAAGGTCGCGCAGCTGTTCAGGACGGCACATCGGATCGTTTTCGCCGGCGGCGAGCACCACCGGGCAGCGCGCGGCCGCCAGGAGTCCCGGCATGTCCGGCCTGCCGACTCCGAACGCGGGTGGGTCCAGGGTCAGCCGCCAGCCGTCCGCGGTTTGGGTGACGCCGTCCGGGTCTGCCGGGGCCAGGCCGGTCAGCCCGGCGATCTTCAGATAGGCGGTTTCGGCCTCCTCTCGGGTTTCGAACAGTCGTGGCGGGCGGGCTGCCATCGCCGCGGCGCGGGCCAGGTCGTCTTCGCTCCACTCCACCTTGACGCCGACCGCCAGCACACTGCTGACGTCCAGGTCGTAGCGGCCGCTCGCCAGCTCCAGCGCGACGACACCGCCGAGCGAATGGCCGAGTACGGCGACCGGGCCGGGCTCGTCCAGTGCATCGGCGACCGCGGCCGCGAGCGTCTGGAAGGTGTACTCAGGCAGCCGTGGCGAACCGCCGTGGCCGGGCAGGTCCGGCGCGAGCAGCCGCCGGTCGAGCTGGCTGGCGAGGCCGTCCCAGACCGCGCCGGTGGCACCGAGCCCGTGCAGGAGCAGGACTGGCGGTTCGCCGTGTCCGGTGACGCGCAGCTTCAGCTTTTCCACCGGACGGATCTTTCCGCAGGCGGCGGTCTCGGGGCTAGGGTCGGAACGTGTCGAGTGCTGTCATCGCCGACCCGGACACCTACGTCACGGGCGTGCCTTACGACCTGCTTGCCCGTCTGCGCCGGGAAACGCCGGTGACGCGGATCGGCGACTTCTGGGCGGTGCTGCGCCACTCTGATGTGCGGCACGTGCTCCGCACTCCAGCGGTGTTTTCGTCGCAGTCCGGCGGCACGCAGATCCGCGACCCGGCTACCGCCGAGGACCTGCGGTACGTGCGCCGGATGATGCTCAACATGGACCCGCCCGAGCACGGCAGGCTGCGCGGGCTGCTCACAAAAGCCTTCACCCCGCGTGCGGTCGGCCGGATTTCGGAACGGATCGAAGGCTGGGCGCGGGATCTCGTCGCGGCGGTGGCCGAGCGCGGCGAATGCGATTTCGCCAAGGACATCGCCGCCGACCTGCCGTTGCTCACACTCGCCGAGGTATTCGGCGTGCCCGAGCAGGACCGCAGGCTGATGTTCGACTGGAGCAACCGCGTGATCGGCTTCCAGGATCCCGAATACGCGGTGAGCGCGACCGTCCGCGCCGGCGACGTCACCGGCCTCGCCCGCGCCGCGCTGGCCGTGCGTCCAGAACCCGGCCCGGACGGCCAGATGCCGGATCCGCGCAGCCGCGCCGGAATGCCGGATCTTTACGCCTACGCGCACGCACTCGGCGAGCACAAACGCGCGCATCCCGGCGACGACGTGATGAGCAATTTGATGCAGTACGTGGACGACGACGGCGGCCGAGTGTCGATTGAGGAGTTCGAGAACCTCTTCTGGTTGTTTTCCGTCGCTGGCAACGAAACTCTGCGCAACGGCCTGCCCGGCGGGATGGCCGCGTTGCTCGCGCATCCTGAGCAGTACCGCACACTGCTCGACGACCGGAGCCTGCTGCCCGGCGCGGTCGAGGAGATGCTGCGCTGGCACACGCCGGTGATGCACTTCCGCCGCACCGCGACGCAGGACACCCGGCTGTCCGATGTGGACATCAAGGCCGGGGACAAGGTCGTGGTGTGGTTCTCCTCGGCCAATCGCGACGAGACGGTGTTTCCCGATCCGGACGTGTTCGACGTGACGCGCGCGCCGACCGAACACCTGACGTTCGGCCACGGCCCGCATTTCTGCCTCGGTGCGCATCTCGCGCGGATGCAGATGCGGGCGTTGTTCGAGGCGGTGTTCGACCAGCTCGGCGAGGTCCGGCTCGCGGGCGAACCCCGCCGGCTGCGGTCGAATTTCCAGAACGGGATCAAGAGCCTCCCGATCCGCTGGGACTGACCGGATCAGCCGAAGCCGACGAGCGAGAGCCAGCGGTCCAGGTACACCGTGTCGCCGGTGCGGTGCGCGATGTCCGACGACAGCCTGCCGTAGACCATCAGCAGCAGATCGCCGAGCGGTGCGGCCGCGGTGACCGCCGCTTTCGCCGGCGGGCCCGGGTGCCAGGCCAGCTGATCCCCGGTGAGGTCGACCGTCCAAGACGTCGCGTGGTCGGTCGGCGCGAGGTGGATCGTGCGGTCCGGGCCCAGCAGTTCTCGGCGTTCGGGTACGTGCTCCAGCAGTTGCGGCAGCGACCCGAGCTCCAGCCATTCCTCCATCGCGTCGTGCGCGACTTCCGGCGCGACGGTGAATTCCCTGCCCGCGGCCAGCGTCGCGTCGGCGCGGTGGATCAGTGTCTCGTTCATGAACCGGCGCGCGTAGAACGCTGCTCGCGGCGGCCCGTTCGGGACCGGCGTGAACACCTCCGCGTCCGGACCCGCTTCGCGCAGCGTCGCCACCAACGCCTTCGCCCCGTCCACGAGCCACGACGCCGGCCGCGGGGTGTCCACCGGATTCTGGAGTCTGTCCTCCGGCAGCCAATGGTCCGCCCGGGTGCGCACGGTTTCCTCCGCCCACCGGTGGCCGGTGCTGACATGGTCGAGCAGTTGGCCGAGGTTCCACTCCGGGCAGGCCGCGACCCGCACCGTCCGGTCCGCGTCCTCGACGGCCGCGGCGAGCAGTTCCGTCTGCCGCACAATCTCGGCGCAACGTTCGTGGAAATCCATGGAAAGTCCCCTCCGGTTCAGATCCGCTGACACCAGGCAGTCGGAGCCGGCACCACCATCCAGACACCGCGACCGGAGAAACTGTCCCCCAGTTACTCCGCGCTCCAGGCGTCTCCCCATTCCGCGTCGCGGGCGGCGCGGTAACGGACGCCGTGCCGCTTCGACACGACAGTGCCGGGCGCGAGTCCGTCGACCGTGCAGAGGTCGAGTTGCACGAACCCCTTGTGCTTGCGCGGATGCCGGATGATCCGGGCCGACGGACGGTCGACCGGTGCCGACGTGGCCGCCACATACGAGAACTTTTCGTCCTCGAAGCCCAGTGTGCCGGACTTGATCCGCCGGTGCACCCCGCTTCGGGGCAGCCGGGCGGAGAAATGGCACCAGTCCTCTCCTGGCTTGATCGGGCAGACGTCGTCGTGCGGGCACGGCGCGACCACGCTGAGACCCAATCCGCGCAGCACCTCGCGAGCTTGCCGGATCCGCGCGAATCCCGCTGGCGTCCCTGGCTCGATGAGCACGACCGTGCCTGCTTGCGTGGCGAGCCACCGGACGACGTCGGCCCGGCCGCGTTCGGGCAGTTCGCCGAGCACGTACGACAGCGTGACCAGGTCGGCTTCCGGTGCCGCGGACGCGGGATCGACCAGCCCGCGCTGCCAGGTCGCGGTGCGGACGGCCGGCTCGCCGGCGTTCGCCGCCAGCTTGCGTCCCAGTGCCAGCGCGGCTGCCACCTGCTCAAGGACAGTGCATTTCTCCAGCGACGGCCAGACCTCGGCCGCTGCCCAGACCGCCGCTCCGGTGCCGCCGCCGACGTCGACGTGCGACTTCGGGGCGAACCCGGGCGCGGCGGCAGCCACTTCGCCCAGCACCGCACTGACCGCCGCGTACGTCGCTGGCATCCGGTACCCGGCGTACGCGGCGACATCCAGCTCCGAAGAGAGGATCGGCGAGGTTGCCGAGTCGCCTTGTCGATAACGCTTGCTGAGCCGGTCCACGGCCTGCGCGAGCCGGGATTCGGGGAACCGGCCGAGCTCGTCGTCGAGGGCGGCGCGGAGGGCTTCGGGAAGTACTGCCACGGACACCGATTCTCCCACGCCCGTTTTGTCTCCCGAAGTTCGCCTGACCTGCTAGTTTCGCGACCGGGAAAAAAGTTTGAGCACCCTGTCGATCCGGCACCGGCCCGTTCGACGCACTGGTGGAAGCAAGCCGAGAACGAAGGGGTACCGAAGATGCGTTTCATGGTGATCATGAAGGCCAGCGAAGAGAGCGAAGCGGGCCAGATGCCGAGCACCGAGCTGCTCGCCGAGATGGGCAAGTTCAACGAGGAACTCGTGCGGGCCGGAGTGATGCTCGCGGGCGAGGGGCTGGCTCCCAGCTCCGAGGGCGCTCGGGTGAAGTTCTCCGGGACCAGCGAGCCCAGCGTGGTCGACGGTCCGTTCGCCGAGACCAAGGAGCTGATCGCCGGGTTCTGGATCCTCCAGGTCCGTTCGCTCGAGGAAGCCGTGGAGTGGATCAAGCGCGTGCCCAACACCGACGGCGCACACCACGAGATCGAGATCCGGCGGATCTTCGAGGCCGACGACTTCGGCGACAACCTCACCCCGGAACTGCGCGAGGCCGAGGAGAAGCTGCGCGAGCAGGCTGCGCAGAACTGATGCGGTTCATGGTGCTGGTGAAAGCCAGCGAGGACTCCGAAGCGGGAGCCGCGCCCAGCGCCGAATTGCTGGAGCAGATGGGCCGGTTCAACACCGAACTCGCCGAGTCCGGCCACCTCGTGCAGGCGGCTGGGCTGACGCCGAGTGCGGAGGGCGCCCGGCTGCTGTGGTTCGACGGGGAGGCAGAGCCGAGCGTGGTCGACGGCCCGTTCGCCGAGACGAAGGAACTCGTCGCCGGGGTGTGGATTCTGGAGGGCGAATCGCTCGCCGAGATCGTCGAGCTGATGAAGCGGGCGCCCAATCCGGACCGGCAGGCGGGCACCGTCGAGATCCGTCCGATGGCGGGCGAGCTGTGACTCCGCGCCCGCCCGAGGGTTGCCTCGGGCGGGCCGGCCCGGTCTGATGGGCCGGTGGACACGCGAAATGCGGTAGAGGCCGTTTGGCGGATCGAGTCGGCGCGGGTGATCGCCGGTCTCGCGCGGATGACCCGTGACGTGGGACTCGCCGAGGAGCTGGCGCAGGACGCGCTCGTCGCCGCGCTCGAACAGTGGCCGGAAACCGGGGTGCCGCGCAATCCGGGCGCCTGGCTGATGACGATCGCGAAGCGCCGGGCCGTCGACCTGTTCCGGCGCAACGAAACCCTCGGCCGCAAGATGGACGAGATCGGCCGCGAAGCCGAGCAACTCGGCGAGGGCGTGCTGCCCGACTTCGACGCGGTGCTCGACGACGAGCAGATCGAAGACGATCTGCTCCGGCTCGTGTTCACCGCCTGCCACCCGGTGCTGTCCACTCAGGCTCGGGTGGCGCTCACGCTGCGCATGCTCGGCGGGCTCAGCACCGACGAGATTGCCCGCGCGTTCCTGGTGAAGGAATCCACTGTCGCGCAACGCATTGTGCGAGCCAAGAAAACGCTCGCCGAGGCCAAAGTGCCGTTTGAAACCCCGGTCGGCGACGAGCGGGTGGCGCGGGTGCCCGCCGTGCTCGAAGTGATCTACCTGATCTTCAACGAGGGCTACTCCGCCACGCGCGGTGACGACTGGATGAGGCCCGCGCTGTGCGAGGACGCCCTGCGGCTCGGCCGGGTGCTCGCCGGGCTGATACCCGGCGAACCGGAAGTGCACGGCCTGGTGGCGCTGATGGAAATCCAGGCGTCGCGTTCGGCCGCGCGCACCGGCCCGAACGGCGAACCGGTGCTGCTGATGGACCAGGACCGCAGCCGCTGGGACCGCCTGCTGATCCAGCGCGGCCTCACCGCGCTGGCCCGGTCCGAACGGCTGGCGGACGGCACGTACGGGCCGTATTCCGCGCAGGCCGCGATCGCCGCGTGCCACGCCGTGGCGATCACTCCCGAAGACACCGACTGGGCGCGGATCGCGGCGCTGTACGCGGGGCTGGCGCAGCTCACGCCGTCTCCGGTGATCGAGCTGAACCGGGCCGTCGCGGTCTCGATGGCCGAGGGGCCGGAGGCCGGACTGGCGCTGGTGGACAAATTGCTGACTGAGCCCGCGTTGAAGAATTACCACTTGCTGCCGAGCGTGCGCGGCGACTTTCTGTACAAGCTGGGCCGCCGGGACGAGGCGCGCGCCGAGTTCGAGCGCGCGGCGAAGATGACCGGCAACGAACGAGAGCGTGCGCTGCTGCTGGAGCGGGCCGAGTCGTGCAGCAAGCTGGAAGCGGGAACGGGATAGCTGGGCACCGTGCGGTGCGGGAGTGATCGACATGCCGGCAACGGTCCATCACCGGCCCGACATTTCCCGCTCCCGCCGACCGCCATCCCCAGGGTTGTCCACAAGTCGACACGCCTGTGGACAACCTATTTCCGCTGGTAGAGCTGATGAAAACAGGTGTTCCAACCCGATCTGGTGAAAGACCTCAGCGATTCCGCACGTACCCCAGCCGCATCGACAAAGCGGCCGCCGTCCCGGCTACCGTCGCGCCCAGTTCGTCCGCCCGGCGCATCACCCGCGGCGCAGGACCGGCGACGCTGATCGCCGCGATCGGACGGCCGGAGTGGTCCCGCACGGCCGCCGCGACGCAGCCGACGTCCGGCTCGTTTTCCAGGTCGTCGACGGCCCAGCCGCGACGACGGGTGCGCGCCAGCTCGTCCAGCAGCCGGACCGGATCGTTGATGGTCTTGAGAGTGAGACTGTCCAGCTTCATCCGGCGCACGCGCTCCACCCGATCGGCCTCCGGCAAGGCGGCGAGCCATGCCTTGCCCAGCGACGTCGCGTGCTGCGGCCGTCGAGTGCCGAGGCGGCAGGAAAGCGTGACCGCGCTGGCGCTGCGCTCGGTCGCGACGTAGACCATCGCGTCGTTGTCCGGCACCGCGAGGTACGTCGTTTCTCCGGACCGCTCGGCCAGCGCGGTGAGATACCGCGGCGCGCAGCGGTGCAGGTCGGTCGCCGCCATCGCGCGGGCGCCGAGTTCGACCAGCCGGGTGCCGAGCCGCACGCGCCCGGTGACGGTGTCCGCCTCCAGGTACTCCAGCCGCTTCAGGGTGCCGACGATCCGGTACGCCGCGCTGCGCGACAAACCCAGTTGCCGGGCGAGCGCGTTCGTGGAAATTTCCTGGTGCTGCCCGACGTGTTCGAGCACCGCCAGCCCACGCTCCAGGGTGCCGCTTTGGTCCAGCCCGCGTGCTGCTGCGTCCACGTTCGCCCTCCGCCTGTCGCTCTGCGTTCCCGGTCACCGGTGCGTGGTGCCATCAAGCGGGGTTGGACGCTAACACCTCCGATGTATAGACGGAAGATCTTGACCGATCTCTGTCATTGCGCAAGGTCAAGGTTGCGCCGAATGGTTCAACCTCCGATCGGTAAGACTGCTTACAAAGGGTAACGGAGACTGGAGTCACCCTCTCAGGAAAATCACAGCGCCCGTGCCGCACGGTTTGGGTGATGTCCACACGTCTGCGCACCCGGGCGTCGGTCGCCGCCGGGCGGCTGACCGCGTGGTTTTCCCGTACCGCCCGGCTGGGCCGCGGCGGGGTGATCGGCGGCCGCGTCACGCTGCGCCTCGACCCCAAGGCGTTGCGCAGGCTCGGCCGCGATCGCACGGTCGTGATCGTCACCGGCACGAACGGCAAGACCACCACGTCGCTGATGCTGACCCGCGCGCTCGAAGCGCTCGCCGAGGTCGCGCACAACGGCGACGGCGCGAACATGCCCGACGGCGTGGTGGCCGCGCTCGCCGCCAGTCCGGACGCGCCGTACGCGGTGCTGGAGGTGGACGAAACCTACGTTCCGTGGGTGGCCGACCAGGTCCAGCCCGCGGCGCTCGTGCTGCTGAATCTCAGCCGTGACCAGCTCGACCGCGTCGGCGAAGTCCGGATGATGGAGCGCGACCTCCGTGCCGCGTTCGCCGGGCTGTCGCGCACGGTAGTGGTCGCGAACTGCGACGACGTCCTGGTCACGTCGGCGGCTTCGGCGGCGGCGCGCCCGGTGTGGGTCGGCACCGGACGGCGCTGGGCGGGCGATTCCGTCTCCTGTCCACGGTGTGGCGGCGCGATCACCCACACCGATCGCGAATGGCGTTGCGCGGGTTGCGCTTTCGCCCGCCCGGAGCCGACGTGGACCCTCGACGGCGACCTGGTGCACACGCCCGGCGGCCGGCAAGTGGACCTCGACCTGCGGCTGCCCGGCGAGGCCAACCGGGCCAACGCCGCTCTCGCGCTCGCCGCCGCGCATTGCGTGGGCGTGCCGCCGCACACCGCCGCGGCCCGGTTGCGCACGATCACCGACATCGGCGGGCGCTACCGCACGATCCGCCGCACCCGGCATTCGGTGCGGCTCATGCTGGCCAAGAATCCGGCTGGCTGGGCTGAAACGCTGCGCGTGCTCGACGAGGACACCCCGGTCGTCGTCGCGGTCAACGCGAACGAGGCGGACGGCCGCGACCTGTCGTGGCTCTGGGACGTGCACTTCGAGCGGTTGCGCGGCCGTCAGGTCGTCGTCGCCGGCGAGCGGTCCGCCGACCTCGCGGTGCGGCTTTGCTACGCCGAGGTTCCGCATTGGTCGGCCCCGGATCCGGTCAGCGCGATCGACACGCTGCCGCCGGGCGGGGTCGAACTCGTCGCGAACTACACCGCTTTCCGCGACCTGGTCGACCGGTTGCCCGATGTCTGATTCGACCGTCCGCATCGGCCTTTTGCTTCCCGAGGTGCTGGGGACGTACGGCGATTCCGGCAACGCGCAGGTGCTCTGCAAACGCTTGCAGTGGCGTGGCTACGAGGCCGAGGTGGTGCCGGTTTCGCTGGAATCCGAGGTACCGTCCACTTTGGACCTTTACCTGCTCGGCGGCGGCGAGGACATGGCTCAGGTGCTGGCCGCGGACTTCCTGCGCAACTCGACGGGGCTGCGGAGCGCGGCGGACGCGGGACGTCCGGTGTTCGGGGTGTGCGCCGGGCTGCAGATCCTGGGCACGCGCTTTCGCGGCGTCGACGGCGTCGACCACGCCGGGCTGGGGCTGCTCGATCTTGTCACCGAGCCGTCGCCGCAGCGCGCGGTGGCTGAGTTGATCGTTGAACCGAACCTGCTCGAGACACCGTTGACCGGCTTCGAAAATCACCAGGGCGCGAGCGTGCTCGGTCCGGGCAGCGCTCCGCTAGGCCGCGTCGTCCGCGGGACCGGGAACGGCGACGGCACCGAGGGCGCGGTCACCGAGCACGTCCTCGGCACCTACCTGCACGGCCCTGCGCTGGCGCGCAATCCCGAGCTGGCTGACCTGCTGTTGTCGTGGGTGCTTGGCTATGAGCTGAAGCCGTTGGACCTGACTGAAGTGGAGACGCTGCGCTCAGAACGGCTGGCTGCACGCCGCGCCCGATGACTTCCCTCGCCGCTCGTTACGCTGCGTGCGTGAGACTTCTCGCTGCCGCAGGCGTCCGGATGCGGACAACCGGGGTTGCCGTGCTCGCGCTCGCGCTAGCCATCGCGACCGCGTGCGTCGTCGTGGTGCTGTTGTTGCAGCAGTCGCTCGACCGAAGCGTCACCGAGAGCGCGCGCAGCACCGCGCGGCAGGTTGCCGTCCAACTCGTGCGCGCGGGCGCGCGAGACCTATCGCCGAGCGATGTCGCGAGCACTGGTGACACTGAAGCCGTGACGCAGGTCCTCGGCCCGCGAAGCACCCCGATCGCGAGTGACCCGGCGATTGTCGGCCGTCCGGCTATCACCAGCGCGCGCCCGGCTCCGGGGCAGGAGACCGTCGAGACGTTGCCGCTCGGCTTGGACGGCGACGGCAGCTACTACCGTTTGGTCTCGGAAGGCGTCAACGGCCCGGGCGGACCGTTCACCGTCATCTCCGCGCGGTCCCTTGAGCCCGTCACCGAAGCCTCTGCCCGGCTTACGCTGCTTTTAGGGCTGATCTCGCTGCCGCTGCTCGGTATCGCTGGCTTCGCGGTGTACCGCTCGGTTGGATCGGCGTTGCGACCGGTAGAGCGAATGCGGCGCACTGTCGCCGAGATCTCGACGCGAGACCTCGCGTTGCGCGTACCGCTGCCGCCTGGCGGCGACGAGGTGCACCGCCTCGCTGTCACGCTGAACGAGATGCTCGAACGGCTTGGGTCCGCGCAGGCCGCGCAACGCCGCTTCGTCGCCGACGCGAGTCACGAGCTGCGCTCGCCGCTGTCGACCATCAGCACCGCGCTCGACGTCTCGAACCAACACCCGGAGACCACTGACGAACTGGTGCCGGTGATTACTCGCGAGACCGCGCGACTGCGAGAGCTGGTTGACGATCTCCTGATGCTCGCGCGCACCGACGACGCCACTGATCGACCCGCGCGCACTGAGGTCGACCTGGACGACATCGTCCGCGCCGAAGCTGAACGCGTACGCGGCGAAGCGGCTGTCGGGATTGAAGTGCGCGCGGGACCGGCGAAGGTGCGCGGCAATGAAGCGCAGCTGCGTCGCGCCGTACGCAACCTCGTCGACAACGCGTGCGGGCACGCGCGCGAGCGGATCCGGATTGCGAGTTCGGTGCGAGATGAGATGGTCGTGGTGGAGGTGAGCGACGACGGTCCGGGAGTCGCCGAGGAGGACCGGGAGCGGGTGTTCGAGCGGTTCGTGCGGCTGGACGCGTCACGCCGGCGCGGCGGAACCGGGCTGGGCCTGTCGATCGTGGCCGGCATCGCGGCCCGGCACGGCGGCCGCGCGCGGTACGTCGACGTGGCCGACCCGAACTACCCGGGCGCGCATTTCGTGATCGAACTGCCGAGCATCGAACTGCCCCGGATCGAGGAGGACTGAGCATGCGGTTGCTGATCGTGGAGGACGAGCTGGAGTTCGCCGAAACCCTTCGCCGCGGCCTGGTCGCCGAGGGGTTCACGGTGAACGTGGCGCACACCGGCCGGGACGGGCTCTGGTCGGCGATGGAGCACGATTACGACGCCGTGGTCCTCGACATCATGCTGCCCGAGCTGTCCGGCTATGAAGTGCTGAAACGCTTGCGGGCAGCGGAAAATTGGACGCCGGTGCTGATGCTCACGGCGAAGGACGGCGAATACGACGAGGCGGACGCCTTCGACCTCGGCGCGGATGATTATCTTTCGAAACCGTTCTCGTTTGTTGTTTTGCTGGCTCGGCTGCGAGCGTTGCTTCGCCGGGGCGCGCCGGCTCGGCCGGCTGTGTTGACCGCGGGGGATCTGAAGCTCGACCCGGCAGCGCGCACTGTCCACAGAGGAGAGACGCGGATCGAGTTGACTGCGCGCGAGTTCGGGCTGCTGGAGTTTCTGCTGCGGCGGCAGGGGGCGGCGTTGACGAAGAACGAGATCCTCGGCCACGTCTGGGACGCGCATTACGAGGGCGACGAGAACGTGGTCGAGGTTTATGTGGGGTATTTGCGGCGGAAGATCGACGCGCCGTTCGGGACGCGGACTATCGAGACGGTGCGCGGGGTGGGGTACCGGCTCGTCGGATGAGCGGCCACGTCGTTTTCCTCAATGGCACGTCCAGTTCCGGCAAGTCGAGTATCGCGGCGGAACTGCTGGATCTGGTGCCCGGACCGTACTTCTCGGTGCCGAGGGACACGATCAACAGCATGCGGTCGCGGGTTCAGACGCCCGAGTTCGGCACGCGTGAGTTCGACGAGGTTTTCGAACGGACTGTGCGCGGCTATCACCGGATGCTGGCCGGGCTCGCGGCGGCGGGCAACGGTGTGATCGCCGACCACGTGCTTCGCCCGCATTGGCTCGCCGACTGCTTGGAAGTGTTGCGAGAGCAGGAAGTCACGTTCGTCGGCGTGCACTGCCCGCTGCCGGAGCTGCGGCGGCGGGAGCAGGCGCGAGGTGATCGTCCCGTCGGGTTGGCTGAACGCCAATACTCGATCGTGCACGCCCACGGCGATTACGACCTCGAATGCGACACCTCCGTGCACACTCCCCGGGAATGCGCCCAAATCATCGCCGACTTCATCGCAAAACCAAAGCGGTCTGGGGCATTCGACCGGCTAAGCCAGTGAAATCCCCGCCACCGCCCGAACCACAGCCGTGCACCGATCCTCGACGTACTCCAGCCCAGCCTCCGACGCGATCCTCCGCGCCTCCTCCGACACGATCCCCTGCTGCAGCCACAATGCCTTAGCCCCGATCGCCACCGCGGAACGCGCGATGTCCGGCACCTCGTCAGCCGGACGGAAGACGTCCACCAGATCCACCGGCTCCGGAATTTCCTCCAGCGACCGGTACACCTTCTCCCCGAGCAGTTCAGTCGCCGACGGGTGCACCGGGATGATCCGGAAACCGTGCGCCTGCAGCGAAGCCGGTACGCCGTGCGCGGCCTTCCCCGGGTCTCGGCTCAGGCCGACAACCGCGATCGTGCGCGCGTTAACGAGGATCTCTTCAGGCTTCATACTCTCCTCAACATCCTGCTGCGACGAACGATTCCGCAAGGTCACAGCCGCCACAACCGCAATCCTCGGACCCGGTAGACCGGCCACAGCACATGCCACGGCGACCGCTGCAGGAACGCGGAGCTGCACGCCAGGACATTGCGGGCCACAGTGGACGCGACTTCGTGCCGGTCCGGCCAGGCTTCGCCACGGGCGCCGAGCGCTAGCCGAAAGACGGTCATCAGGCCACGTCCCTGCAGGTCATAGCGCGCACCGGTATCGCCTGCATCGGGAAGAAGGCGAGCGATTTCCCCGCGAAAAGCCCCAGCGACAGGTTCGCCCGCCGGTACGTCGAACACGCTGCCCGCGATCGCACTGCCATGCATCCGACGCGCGAATCGCGTGAGCAGCCGTCGCTCCCACCAGGGCAGCAAGCGGCGGTGGGCCAGCAGCGCAGCACACTCGCTGTGGCCGAGGGCGAAAACCTCGGCGAGGTCGTCATACCGGCTCATCGCGGTCGGCTCCGCCAGATGCAGCCGCACCTCGTAGCGGACCTGCGCGATCAGCGCGTCGATCGCTTCCCGCCGGTCGAGCCGTGCTTTCTGCCGCGAAGCCACCCAATCGCCCATGGGCTCACACTCTGATCTCGGCAGCCCGCCGAGTCCAGTGGTTCAGCCGATCTTCGAGCCGTACATCTCGCCGAGGTCGTCCGCGATCAGCTCGATCCGGGCCCCGTCCGGGTCGGCGAAGTAGATCGACGTGCCGCTCTCTTCCTGGTACTTCACGCCGGCGGCGTCGAGCCGGGAGCGCGCGCCCGCCCAGGCTTCCGGGGTGAGCGAGAGAGCCAGGTGGTGCAGCCCGCCGAGCACCTCCGCGTACGGGCCGAGGTCGAGTCCGGGCAGGTCGAAGAACGCGACCGCGTTGCCGTTGCCGACGTCGAAGAAGAAGTGGCTCGACCCCGGGTAGTCGCGGTTTTCGATCAGCTCGGTGAGCGGGAAGCCGAGAATGTCCTGGTAGAAGGTGATCGTCCGCTCGACGTCGCTGGACAGCAGCGCGGTGTGGTGGATGCCGCGGCCCACGGTCGCCGGGCGTTCCGCCGCGGGGTGCAGGTGCTGCTCCCGCAGCCGGTCGCGGACCTGCGCGAGCTGGGCGACTTCGGTCTCGGTGGGTGCCATTGCGGGGTCACGTCCTCTCTGGGAGCCAACACGGGGAACGGTACGCCGACAAACTCTCGCGCGCAAGAGATTAGCGAGCGAGAGAAGTGCTCCGTACCGGTGAATGGAACGGCCGGGTTGGCGCACGCGGCGCGGTCAGGCAAAGTTCGGCCCGTGGAACCCGCTGAGCTGCAGGACGCCGTCGCGCTGCTGACGAGCGCGTACGAGCGCCACGAGCCGATCGATCCGCTCGTGAAGACCTTCCCCGACGCGACCATCGAAGACGCCTACCGCGTGCAGCAGGAGCAAGTCCGCGCGTGGGTGGCGGCGGGCGACGTGGTGCGCGGCCACAAGGTCGGCCTCGCCTCCGCGGCGATGCAGCGCCAGATGGGCGTGAACCAGCCTGACTTCGGGCACCTCACCAGCTCGATGTTCCTGCTCGAACACCAGCCGATCCCGACGACGCGGTTCCTGCAGCCGCGGATCGAACCGGAGATCGCGTTCGTGCTCGGCGCGCCGCTGCGCGGTCCGGGGGTGACCGTCGCCGACGCGGTCCGCGCGGTCGATTTCGTGCTGCCGTCGCTGGAGATCGTCGATTCACGGGTCCGTGACTGGAAAATCTCGATCTTCGACACCGTCGCCGACAACGCATCGTCCGGCGGGGTGATCCTCGGCAGCAGCCCGACGAACCTGCGCGACGTCGACCTGCGGCTCGCGGGCTGCACGCTGCACGTCAACGGTCAGCTCGCGGCCACCGGCGCGGGCGGGGCGGTGCTGGGTTCGCCGATCAACGCCTTGGTGTGGCTGGCCAACACCGTCGGCCCGCTCGGGGTGACGCTGGAGCCCGGCCACGTCGTACTGCCCGGTTCGATGACCGCCGCGCAGACCGTCCGCCCTGGCGACACCGTCGTGGCGACCATGGCCGGCCTTGGCAGCGTAACCGCGGTGTTCGCTCCGGAGGAGGACGACAAGTGACCGTCGATATCGGTACTGCAGCGCAGGAATTGCTCAACCGGACGGCAGAAAGCGCGCAGCTGACCGACACCTGGCCGGACCTCGACCTCGCCACTGCCTATGCGATCCAGGACGAAGCCCTGCGGCTGCGTCAGGAACGCGGCGAGACGCTGATCGGGGTGAAGCTCGGGCTCACGTCGCGGGCGAAGCAGCAGCGGATGGGCGTCAAAGAACCCCTGCTCGCGTGGCTGACCGACGCGATGGTGCTGCCTGCGGGCGCGCCGGTGCCGCAGCTCATCCACCCGCGCGCGGAGCCGGAATTGGTTTTCGTGCTCGGCGAGCGGCTCGCCGGCCCGGGCGTCACCGCGGCTACTGCTCTCGCCGCGGTTTCCCAGGTATACGGCGGAATCGAGATCATCGACAGCCGTTACCGCGATTACCGTTTCACACTGCCGGACGTCGTCGCGGACAACGGTTCTTCGGCACTGTTCGGGCTCGGCTCGGTCGGCCGTCCACCGTCCTCTTTGGACCTTTCGCTGGAAGCCGCACTGCTCGAAGTGGACGGTCAGATCGTCGACACCGCGACCGGCGCCGCCGTGCAGGGGCACCCGGCGGAAGCGTTGGCGTTGGCGGCGAATTCCTTGGCCGCACGGGGATTGGCGCTCGAACCGGGCTGGCTCGTACTGACCGGTGGCATGACCGACGCGGTCGAACTGCGCCCCGGCTCCCGCGTCGCCGCGCACTTCTCGAACCTGGGCTCGGTGACGATCAGCGGGTAGCGAGCCGTTTGATCCCGGCGATCACTCGCGGCCACACTTCGCGCGGCAGGTCGTGTCCCATGCCGGGTACGAGGTCGAGGTCGGCACCCAGTGCGCGGGCTGTCGCGCGGCCGCCGGACACGTGCACGAGCGGGTCGGCCGTACCGTGAATCACCAAGGACGGCACGGAAAGCCGGCGCAGATCGGCTGTCCGGTCGCGGGAGGACAGGATCGCGGCGAGCTGCCGGAACACGCCTGCCGGGTTGAGGCCGCGGTCGTAGGTGCGTTCCGCTCGCTGGCGGAAATGGTCCTCGTCGAACAGGTATTCGCGCGAGCCGATCAGCTTTGACGTGCGCACCAGTTGCGTCACGTAGTCCTCGCGCGTGCGCGGGCCAGGGGCCAGCATCGCGAGCGCGGCCCGCGGGCTGGGCAGGCCGACGTTCCGCGCGCCGGTGGTCGACATGATCGAGGTCAGCGTCCGCACGCGCTCGGGGTGCCGGATCGCGAACTCCTGCGCGATCATCCCGCCCATCGACGTGCCGACCACGTGCGCGCGCTCGATGCCGAGAGCGTCGAGCAGTTTGCCCGCGTCGTCGGCCAGGTCGCCGAGCGAGTACGGCGCGGACCGCAGGAAGTACGCGAGCGGCAGGCTGGCCCGGCCGGTCCACCACTGCGAGCGCCCGACGTCGCGGTTGTCGAACCGGTGCACGTGGAAGCCCGCTTCGGCGAGCTGGGCGCAGAACTCGTCGTCCCACCAGATCATCGGCGCGGCAAGGCCCATCACCAGCAGCAACGGCGGCGCGGACGGATCGCCGAACGATTCGTGGCACAGGGTGATGCCGTCGGCCTCGATGGTCTGCTCGGTCATGGCTCCAGTTTCCCTCATGACTTGGCCGCGACGTGGCGTCCGGGTACCCTCCCGCTAGAGCGATCTATCAAATCGCAAGGGGGCGAGCAGTATGGACGTTCTGCGCGAGAAGGGGCTCGGCCCGCTGCGGGTGATTCTGGCGTTCACCCTGGTCAGCACGGTCCTGCACTACACCCACAACGTCGTTCGCGCGGCGGACTACCCGCAGATCCCGGGCATCAGCGTGCTGGTCACGCAGATCGTGGTGGCGGCGAGCTGGTTTGTTTTCACCGCGTTCGGCGTGCTCGGCTATCGCGCCTACGTGCGCGGCCAGTGCTGGCCAGCGCTGGGGTTTCTGCTGGTCTACTCGCTGTCCGGGCTGGCGAGCGCGGGGCATTTCCTGGTCGGCGTGCCGCAGGTCCCGGCGTTCTGGTTCGCGACGATCTTCACCGACACGTTCGCGGCCGTCGCGCTGTGGGTATTCGGATGCTGGGCGGCGATGCGGCTCAACCGGGTGAGCGCCGCCGGGCAAATGTCTACACAACATTGACGTTCGTCGAAACCATGTAGACAATCGAGGACGTGACCACCACCACATCTGTCACATTCGAGCGGCATCCGGACACTTACCGGCACTGGCGGCTGACCGTCGACGGCGAGGTCGCCTGGCTGGAGATGGACGTCGACGAACAAGGCGGCCTCGATCCCGGTTACGAGCTGAAGCTGAACTCGTACGACCTCGGCGTCGACATCGAGTTCTACGACGCCACCCAGCGGCTGCGGTTCGAACATCCGCAGGTGCGCGCGGTGATCGTGACGAGTGCCAAGGACAAGGTGTTCTGCGCCGGGGCCAACATCCGGATGCTCGCCGCGTCGCCGCACGAGTGGAAGGTGAACTTCTGCAAGTTCACCAACGAAACCCGCAACGGCATCGAGGACGCCACCGAGTTTTCCGGCCAGACCTACGTCGCGGCGGTGAACGGCAGCTGCGCTGGCGGCGGCTACGAGATCGCGCTGGCCTGCGAAAAGATCCTACTGGTCGACGACAATTCGTCCACCGTCGCGTTGCCCGAGGTGCCGCTGCTCGGCGTGCTGCCCGGCACTGGCGGGCTGACTCGCGTGGTCGACAAACGACGCGTCCGCCGGGACCTCGCGGACGTGTTCGCCACGCGGTCGGACGGGGTCAAAGGCCGGACCGCGGTGGAATGGCGGCTGGTGGACGAGCTGGTGCCGCGCGTCGGGTTCCGCGAAAAAGTCCTGTCGCGGGCGTACGAACTGGCCGCCGAATCCGACCGGTTGCCTGCCGAGCAGGGGATCGAGCTGGCACCGCTGGAGCCGTCGGTTACTGAAGACGGAATCGAGTACCGGCACGTGCGTGTCGCGTACGACCGGCCGAACTCGCTGGTCACGCTCACCGTGCTCGGTCCTTCGGGCGAACCGCGGCTCGACGGCTGGCTGTTGCGGCTGACCCGCGAACTGGACGACGCGATCCTGCGGCTGCGCACGAACGAACCGGAACTCGGCACCTGGGTGTTGAAGACCGAAGGCGATCCGGAGGCGGTGCTCGCGCACGAGGAGGTCGTGCTCAGCGGGAAAGACTGGCTGAGCAACGAAATCCTGCACTACTACAAGCGCACGCTGAAACGGCTGGACGTCACCAGCCGCACTTTGATCGCGTTGATCGAACCGGGCAGTTGCTTCGCGGGCAGCCTGCTGGAGCTGGCCTTCGCGGCGGATCGGCAGTACCTGCTGGACGGGCCGCCGATCGACGACGAAGACTCTCCGGAACGCGCGTCGATCACCTTGTCCGAAGCCAATTTCGGCGTCTTCCCGATGGGCAACGGCCTGACTCGGCTCCAAGCGCGGTTCTACGGCGACGACGATCATCTGACCTGGCTGGCCCGCGAGCGCGACCGTTCGCTGAGCGCCGCCGAAGCCGTCGAACTCGGCCTGGTCACCGACGCTCCGGACGACCTCGACTGGGAGGACGAGATCCGGATCGCGCTGGAGGGGCGGGCTTCGCTGTCGCCGGACGCGCTCACCGGGATGGAGGCGAACCACCGGTTCGTCGGCCCGGAAACCATCGAAACCAAGATCTTCGGGCGGCTGACCGCCTGGCAGAACTGGATCTTCACCCGACCGAACGCCTCCGGACCGGACGGCGCGCTGCGTCGCTACGGCACCGGACAGAAGGCGGTCTTCGACAGGAAGCGGGTTTGAACCGATGCCCGAAAAGATCGACTACGACGCGAAAATCCCGAACAACGTCCACCTCGCCGACGATCGCAGGCTGCAGCGCGCGCTGGAGGGCTGGCAGCCGAAATTCATGAACTGGTGGGGCGAGATGGGCCCCACGCTGGAGACCGAGGGCGTCTACCTGCGCACCGCGGTGAGCGTCGGCCGCGACGGCTGGGCGCATTTCGACCACGTGAACGTGCCGGACTACCGCTGGGGCATCTTCCTCGCCGAGCGGGAACCGGACCGGCGGATCGCGTTCGGCGAGCACGCCGGCGAACCGGTGTGGCAGCAGGTTCCCGGCGAGTACCGCGCCGACCTGCAGCGGCTGATCGTGATCCAGGGCGACACCGAACCGGCGTCGGTGGAACAGCAGCGGCTGCTCGGGCTCACCGCGCCTTCGCTGTACGACCTGCGCAATCTCTTCCAGGTGAATGTGGAGGAGGGGCGGCATCTGTGGGCGATGGTGTACCTGCTGCACGCGTACTTCGGCCGCGAAGGCCGGGACGAGGCCGAGGGCTTGCTGCTGCGCAACTCCGGCAGTCCGGACGCACCGCGCATCCTCGGCGCGTTCAACGAGGAAACGGCCGACTGGCTCGCGTTCTACATGTTCACGTACTTCACCGACCGCGATGGGAAATACCAGCTCGGCACGTTGAAGGAAAGCTCGTTCGATCCGCTGTCGCGCACCTGCGAGTTCATGCTCAAGGAAGAGGCGCACCACATGATGGTGGGCACCACCGGCGTCGACCGGGTGGTGCAGCGCAGCGCCGAACTCATCCGCGAGCACGACACGTACGACATCGCGTCGCACGGAGGCATCCCGCTGGACGTTATCCAGCGGTACCTGAACTTCCACTACACCGTGTCGCTCGACCTGTTCGGCAGCGAGACGTCCACGAACGCGGCGAACTACTACACCGCCGGGCTCAAGGGCCGCTGGCAGGAGACGCGGCGCAAGGACGACCACAAACTCACCGACGACAGCCGCCTGCTGGAACGTCCGCGCGACGACGGGACCTGGACGTCCGAGGAACTGCAGGCGATCCTGCTGCTGAACCTCGACCTGCGCGGCGAGTACACCGCGGACTGCCAGACCGGGGTCAACCGGTGGAACAAGATCCTCGCCGACGCCGGCATCGACTTCCGGTTCGCCTTGCCGCACCCTGGTTTCAATCGCGAGGTCGGCATAAACTCCGGCCACCACGTCACTCCCGACGGCAGCATCGTCGACGAGGCCACGTGGGAGGCAGCGCGGCACAAATGGCTGCCGACTGCCGAGGACCTGACGTTCGTCCGGTCGCTCATGCACCCGGTGTACGAGCGCGGGAAGATCGCCAGCTGGGTCGCGCCGCCGAGGCAGGGCATCAACGGAAAACCTTTCGACTACGAGTACGTGTACCTCACCTGAGGGGGCACCGATGACGGTTCCCGCGAACTTCAACGCCGCGGAGTACCTACTCGGCCGCGGCCGGCCGGACGCGCTCGCGGTCGTCTCGCCGCGGCGCACGCTCAGCTACGGCGAACTCGCCGCCGAGACCCACCGGGTCGCGTCCGGACTGCGTGCGCTCGGCGTGCGTCCGGAGGAGCGGGTGATGTTCTGCATGGTCGACGATGTCGAACTGCTGAGCGGGATCCTCGGCGCGATGCTTGTCGGGGCCGTCGCGGTGCCGGTGTCCACTATGGTCACCGGACTGGAACTGGGCCAGGTGCTCGCCGATTCGCGGGCTCGGGTGCTGTGTGTGTCCGGGGAGTTCTCCGCGCAGGCGGCGGGCGCGCTGACCGGTGCGCCCGAGGTGACCGACGTGGTGCTCGACCGGGCGGATCCGGCGCAATTCCCGTCTGGGGTAAGGACGCATCGGTGGCCGCTGACCGCTTCGGACGATGTCGTGGCCGCGCCGACCTGGGAAGACTCGCCCGCGCTGTGGCTGTACACCTCGGGCACGACGGGGAAGCCGAAGGGCGCGATGCACCGGCACGGGAGCATCCGCGCGGTGTGCTCGACTTATGCCGAGCAGGTGTTGGGAGTGTCCTCTTCGGACCGATTTCTGTCTGTGCCCAAATTGTTCTTCGCTTACGGGTTGGGAAATTCGGCGTTCTTCCCGCTCTATTGTGGAGGGACGACGCTGCTGGAACCGGCGCGTCCTACGCCGGGGATCATCGCCGCTCGGGCGCGGGCGGACCGGCCGACGTTGTTCTTCGGCGTGCCGACGTTCTATGCGGCGTTGTTGGCCAGCGACATCCCGGATGACTCGTTTTCCTCGGTGCGGTACGCGGTTTCGGCCGGGGAGCCGTTGCCGTCGGCGCTGTTCACGCGGTTTCGCGCGCGGTTCGGCGTGGAGATCCTGGACGGGATCGGGTCGACCGAGGCGTTGCATATTTTCCTGTCCAACCAGCCGGGCGCGGTGCGGCCGGGCAGCACCGGGGTGGCGGTGCCGGGGTACTCCGTCGAGATCCGGGACGAGCAGGGAGCGGTGATCTCGGAAGCGGGCCGGGCTGGCGAACTGTTCGTGTCCGGACCTTCCATCGCGACCGGATACTGGGCGCGATATGAGACCACGAAAGAGGTTTTCCAGGGTTCGTGGCTGCGGACCGGGGACAGCTACGTGCGGAATTCGGACGGAACCTATACGTGCCTCGGCCGGTTCGGGGACATGCTGAAGGCGGGCGGGATCTGGGTGTCTCCGTCCGAAGTGGAGGAACGGCTGCTGCAGCATCCGGCTGTCGCCGAGGTGGCGGTGGTCGCCGCGCCGGACGAGGACGGATTGGACAAACCGGTGGCGTGCGTCGTCGCCGCGCCTTCGGCCACTGTGGACGCTGCCGAGCTGATCGAGTTTTGCCGAGGAGGTCTGGCGGCGTTCAAACGACCGCGCGGCGTGGTGGAGATGGCCGAATTGCCGAAGACCGCGACCGGGAAGATCCGGCGGAACGTGATCCGCGAAATGGTGCGCGAGTCGCTGCTCGTGCCGCAACCGCAATCGTGATCGACTGGCCGGCATGATCGACGAGCACTTCGTGGTGGACGCCCACGTGCATGCCCCGCGGCTGCCCACGCTCAAGCCCGCGTGGCTGGACTGGGCACGCGACTTCGCCGGCGAATATCCGTGGCGGACGGTGTACGACGCGGACGGCACGGTGATCCCCGCGGCGATGGACGACCTCATGGCGCGTGAGGGCGTCGACCGGGTGCTGTTGTTTTGTGAATACAGTCCGCGGGCTACCGGGATCCAGGCGATTGAAGACAATCTTCCGTTGGCCGAGTACAACCCGGAGCGGTTCCGCCTGGTGGCCAACGTGAATCCGCATCTGCACCATCCGCTCGCCGACGAGGTGGAACGGCAGCTCGCCTTGGGCGCGGTGGCGTTGAAGATCCATCCGGTGCACGGCGCGTTTTCTCCGGCGGACAAGGAACTTTACCCGGTTTACGCCTTGTGCGCCGAGCGCGGCGTACCGGTGATCCTCCACTCTGGACTGTCGGTTTTCCCCGGCTCGCGCGCTAGTTACGGGGATCCTTCGCTGCTGTCCGATGTGGTCGAAGACTTCCCGTCGGTGAACTTCGTGTTCGCACACGGCGGCCGGGGCTGGTGGTACGACGTGGCGGCGTTCATGGCACAGGCGAGGCCGAACGTATGGCTCGACCTCGCCGGGCTGCCGCCGAAGAAACTGCCTGAGTATTACGCGCGCTTCGACCTCGTGCGGCTGGCCAGGAAGTGGATCTTCGGCACCGACTGGCCCGGGGTGCCGGGGACCGCGGCGAATGTCCGCGCGGTCGCCGACCTGGGTTTGCCCGCTGAAGTTCTCGAAGGAGTCTTGTCCGGCAACGCGTTGCGGTTGATGCCGGGCTTGCGTTGAGCTACTTCCGCCAGAACAGGTGGTGCACGACTCCGCTGGAGCTGGGGACCTTCTCCAGGTGGTAGCGGTCGGTCAGCTCGTCCGGGCTTTCCCAGAGCCGTTCCCCCGCGCCGAGTTCGACCGGCGCGACCGCGATGTGCAGCGTGTCGATGAGCCCGGCGTCGAGGAACTGGCGCACCGTTTGCACGCCGCCGCCGATGCGCACATCCTTGGTGCCGGCGGCTTTCTTCGCCTGCGCGAGCGCTTCCTCGGGGGACGCGTCGAGGAAGTGGAAAGTCGTCTCGCCCAAGGTGATCGAGGGACGCACGTGGTGGGTGAGGACGAAGACCGGGGCGCGGAACGGGGGTTCGTCGCCCCACCAGCCCTGCCAGTCGTAGTTCTCCCACGGGCCGCGGAACGGGCCGAACTTGTTGCGTCCCATGATTTCCGCGCCGAGTTCGCCGCCGTGCATGTCGCGGGTGAAGTAGTCGTCGAGGCCGCGGGTGCCGCCGGGTTCGGTGCGCATGGGCCAGCTGGCGGTGGCCCCGGCCCAGGAGAAGAGCGGTCCCGGATCGGGATGGCCGAACGGCTGCTCGAGGGTCTGCTCCGGACCGGCACCGTAGCCGTCGGAGGAAATATTGAAGCACTGGACGCGCACCAGCATCGTGGACTCCCTGCTTGTCTTTTGCAAGCACTATGCCGAAGGCGATGGTAAAGTGCAAGTGGTTACAGGAGGTGCACGATGCCGGACGGTCCGCGCTCGGGATGCCCGATCAACGCCGCGATCGAGGTGGTCGGCGACCGCTGGAGCCTGCTGGTCCTGCGCGACGTGATGTTCGGCGACCGGCGGCATTTCCGGCAATTGCAGTCGCAGTCCGAGGAAGGAATCGCGTCGAATATCCTCGCCGACCGATTGCGCACGCTGACCGAAGAGGGATTGCTCACGCGCGACTCGGCCGGTCGCGGACAACGCGCGACATACAGTTTGACGGAAGCCGCGATTCAGCTGGTGCCGGTTTTGGTGCAGCTGGCGAGCTGGGGTTTGCGGCATCGCCCGACGACGCCGGAATTGCGCGTGCGGGCGGAATTGCTGGAAGCCGGCGGGCCGCCGTTGTGGGAGGAATTCATGGCGGAACTCCGGGAGCGGCACTTGGGGATTCCCCGGCCGTCCGGTGATGGGCCGACGGCTACGGAACGTTTGGCCGCGGCTTATGCGGAGGCTGTCGCCCGGGGTTGACCTCTGCGGAGGCGCTTTGCCTGGCTCTGGATACCTCCCGGCGAAGTTGATCACTCGTTTCGGCAAGGGGTCTGGTGGAGCGGATCCGCCGGGATGTCCGGCCCGTCTGCCTTTCCGGTTGAGGAAGGGAGCCGGGAGTGCCGGACGAGGACGAAGTGCGCCGTTTGTCGACGAGAATGAACCGGATTGTCGGCGCGGATCCAGGCCTTCGTGGGGACGTGGACGATGCTTGCCAAACGGCGTGGCTGGAGTTTTTGCGCCGTCCGCCGACCTTGCGGGATTCACATGGTTTGGCTGGTTGGCTGACGACTGTCGCGCGGAGGCACGCGCTTAAGGCGGCGGAAAAGCGTTCGCGGGTGGTTTTTGTCGGCGATGCGGAGCTGGAGATGCCGGATCCGGCGGAGTCGCCCGAAGGGGAGGCGTTGGCGGCTGAACTGGGGGCCGCGTTGTGGCGGGCGGTGGAGAAGTTCCCGGAGCGGCATCGGCGGATGATGCTCCTGTTGGCGCATTGTCCGGAGCTTCGGTACGACCAGCTGGCCGCGGAGCTTGGCATTTCCCCGGCGAGCGTGAGCCGGATCCGGGGGCGTTGTTTGACGGTTCTTCGGCGGCGGTTGGAGGCGGAGGGTTTTAGCTATCCATGATGCGGGGGCGGCCGGTTGGTCTTGGGTCGCCTTCCCGCGGCTGGAGTCGAGTTATCGCGGCTGGAGTCGGAGAGCTTCAGTTATCCATGACTCGGGGCTATCCATGCCCCGGGGCGGGTGTTTGGTCTGGGCGGCTAGCCGGATTCGGATGGCGGGGCTGACGGCTGTTCGGTGGTCCCGCCGGACAGCTCCGCCCCCGCCTTCGACCTGCGGTTTTCTGGCTGCCCACAACTTTTGTTTCCTGTGGACAGCCAGGGTTTAGGCGGCCGTTTCGGTCGGGGTGCGCCGATAGACTGGACTGGGGCAGCCCCCCAGAGGAGGGCGGGGGCTGTGTCGGCGGGGGCTGTGTCGGCGGGGGCTGTGTCGGCGGGGGCTGTGTCGGCGGGGGCTGTGTCGGCGGGGGCTGTGTCGGCGGGGGCTGTGTCGAGCCACCGCGCCCGAGTCATCGCGGCCGGACCACTGCGCCCGGAACCGCCGCCCCCGGAACCGCCGCCCCCGAGTCACTGCTTCCGAACCGCAGAGTCGAAAGGCTCTCCGCTCAGGCTCCCCCCGAAAACCCCCTCAAAGCCCCCAGAAGCCCAACCCGCCGCCCAACCCCAACCCCACCCTCACCCGTTCACCGACCGCAAAGTCCGCATAGCCTCCGCCAACCCCGCCGCGTCCGGGCCCAGCGGCGTGAGCACGATCCGCCGCAGGATCTCCGCGCACGCGGCTCTCGCCTTGATCGCCACGTCCAGTCCGTGCTCCGTCAGCGCAGCGAACGTCACCCGGCGGTCCTCCGGGCTGGGGATCCGGCAGATCAGATCCGCCGCCACCAGCCGATCCGCCACCTTGGTGAATCCGCCGCTCGACAGGGCGGCTTCGGTCGCGAGGCGGGTCATCGGCATGCGGTGTTCGGGGGAGCGCACCAGGCGCAGCAGGATGTCGAAGGACGCCGGGGCCAGGCCGAACCGGTCGGCGATCTCGCCCATCAGCGCGTTCTGCGTGGCCAGATAGCCCTCGATCACGAGGCCCCACCACGTCACGATCTCGTCGTCGTCCGTTTGCGGATCCGGGGTCATCTCGCGGAGTCTACCCGGAATACCTCTTTCGCGCGAGAAGTTACTTAAGCAACAGTCCAAAGAGGACACCGGAGGGAAGCGAAGGAGCGAGGCTAGGGTCGAGAGCATGACCGAGCTGACTCGCGCGCAAGACCTGCTCGCCACCACGATCCTCGCTGACGGACACAACGATCTGCCCTGGGCGCTCCGCGAAAAGGCCGGTCCGAACCCGGTCGAAGCGGTGGCTGGCGTGGACCTCACGGTGCCGCAGCCGACGCTGCACACCGATTTCCCCAAACTCGCCGAAGGCAAGCTGGGCCTGCAGTTCTGGTCGGTGTACGTCCCGTGCGAGTTCAAGGGCGACAGCGCGGTCACCGCGGTGCTGGAACAGATCGAGGTGGTCCACCAGCTCGCCGAGCGCTACCCCGAACGGCTGCGGCTGGTGACCACGGCCGACGAGGCCGAGGCGGCGTTCGCAGACGGGCGGATCGCGTCGTTGCTCGGTGCCGAAGGCGGCCACAGCATCGCCGAATCTCTTGGGGTACTGCGGATTTTGCGCCGGCTCGGTGTCCGGTACATGACTTTGACGCACAATTTCAACACCACCTGGGCGGATTCCGGAACCGACAAACCCGAGCACGACGGGCTCACCGAGTTCGGCCGCGAGGTCGTGCGCGAGATGAACCGGATCGGCATGCTGGTCGACCTTTCGCACGTCGCGCCGAGCACCATGCGCGCCGCGCTCGAGGTGTCCGCCGCGCCGGTGATCTTCAGCCACTCCTCGTGCCGCGCGGTCAACGACCATCCGCGCAACATTCCGGACGACGTGCTCGCCCAGCTGCCCGGCAACGGCGGCGTCGCGATGATTACCTTCGTGCCCGCTTTTATCTCCGCCGCGGTCACCGAGTGGGACAACCAGCTCCGGGACGCGATGACGGCGGCCGGACAGGAGTTCCTCGATCTTGGCCAGCGCGGACGGTTCGCCGAGACCTGGGACGCGCCGCCCAAGCCGAAGGCGACGGTCGAGGACGTGGTCGCGCACATCGAGCACGCGCGCGAGATCGCCGGGATCGACCACATCGGGCTCGGCGGCGACTACGACGGCGTCGGCACCCTGCCCGAAGGCCTCGAGGACGTGTCGAAGTACCCGGTGCTCATCGCCGCGCTGATGGAACGCGGCTGGAGCGACGAGGACTGCGCGAAACTCGCCGGCCGCAACACGCTGCGGGTGCTGCGCGAGGTGGATTCGCACTTGAATTAGCGGATAACGGCGAGTGGGCGGACAATCACGATATGTCCCACGCGCGAAACGACGACCCCACCGGGGCCGCGAAATCGGAAACTCCCGAGGCGCCGGGCACCGAGGTGCCCGGCGCGCTCGACCCCGCCGCACCTGGCACCGCACCGGGGGCCGAACCCGGACCGCGGCCGCCCGCCGCGAAACCCGCGGGCCGCCCAGGCAAGGCCAAGATCAAGTCCACCCGCATCAGCGGCACCTGGGTCGCCGTGATCGTGGCGATCGTCGTGCTGGTGTTCCTGCTGGTGTTCATCCTGCAGAACCTGGACACGGCGACCGTTCACTTCCTCGGCGCGTCCGGCAGCATGCCGCTCGCGGTGGCGATGCTGTTCGCCGCCATCGCGGGGGCAGTGCTGGTCGCGTTGATCGGCGGGGCCCGCATCCTCCAGTTGCGGAAACAGGCCCGCCGACGACGCTGACGAGGATCAGCCACATTCCCTTGCCCGCAAGCCCAGCAGGATCTCGCACACCGCGGGATCCCCGCTGAGCTGCACTCGCGCGCTCACCTCCGCCGCGGGCAACGTCCCGCTGCACAGCCGCCAGAACGCGTCCGCGTCGGTCGCCATCGACGCGAGCGGAGACCGCGACGTCGCCGCACCGCGGTCGACCGTCCAGCCCACCGCGGTAGCGCGCACGGTCCACCTCCCGGCTCCCTCCACCGAACAGGCCACCTGACGTCCGGCGCGCGCGTTCACCGCACGCAACGTCTGCGGCAGCGAACGCAGAAACGTGTCCACCGCCGGCGTCCGGAATTCCGGCTCGTCGAGCAGCGGAGCCCCGACAGCCTCCCGGATCTGCTGCTGATGCACCCATTGCTCGGCGTAATCGCGAGCGACTGTCAGCCACAACGGCGCCGCGGCCGGTTCGTCCAGGTCGCGGTGCTTCCACAGTTCAGTCAGCTGCGTCGTGCTGTCCACGAACATCGCGAACAGCACCTCCGGCGACAGCTGCCGGCAGGCGGACACCCAGGACGTCCCGTCCGCGAAGTGCCCGTCCCGGTCCCGGGAGAGCCGCGTGAGCTTCAGCCCGAGGACGTGCGCGGTGAGGTCGTGCACTGTCCACTCGCCGAGCGCGGGCAAGGCCCATTCCGGCGGCCGGAGGTCGGAGAGAACCCCGATCAGCGCCTGTTCCTCTCTTACGAGCAGCGGCAGCACGTCGATCGGCGGTCCCCACGGCGCGGTCATGCGCGTCATCCAACACCCACCAGCCCGGCATCACAGGGCCGTTTGGCCTACTCGCAGGTAGCATCAGCGCGAACAGCGAGGGGAGCAGCCCGTGGACTACGAGCGACCGAACGGCCGGGGCACCGCCGAGGACGTGGCCAACCTGGCCCGCCGGGCAGGCCAGCTCGCCGGATGGGCGGCGCGCACCAGCTTCGGCCTGACCCGCAAACTCCCCGGGATCGACACCGCCGAACGCGGCCTCAAGCAGGTCGAACGCGGGTTGCTGAGCGAGCTGCGCCGCCGCCTCGACGAGGTCGACGATCCCTATCACGCGGCGCTGACCGCGGCGTCCGCGATGAATCGCGCCGACGTCGGCAGCCGCGCCGTCGAGACGACCGTGACGCTGGTGCCCGCCCGCGACCACGTCGAGCCGCTGCGCGCGGCGATGGCCGAACTGCTCAACCACTCCATCGGCTTCGGCCGCGAGCGGGCCCGCGAGTATCTGTACGCGATCATCCTCCGCCAGCTCACGCCCGACGAGGCGCGCATCCTCTCCGCGCTGTCGGACGGCTCCCCGTTCCCCGCGATCGACGTCGCCGAGCGCACCGCCATCGGCGGCACCGGCCGGATCGTGCTGCGCAACGCCTCGACCGTCGGCAAGGCGGCCGGGGTGTCGCTGCCGGACCAGGTGCCCGGCTACGTGACCCGGCTGATCGGCCTCGGCCTGGTCGAACTGGACGAGGAGGTGCCCTCGCTCGAGACGCAGTACGAGATCCTGCTGACCGACGAGTCGGTCCGCGAGGTGGAGAAGCAGGTGAAGCGGATCAAGGTCATCCGCCGCACCATCCACGTTTCGCGGCTCGGCGCGCAGTTCTGGCAGGCCTGCGACCCGAGCCTCGGCTGAACCCGATGGGCGAGTTCGTCTCGAAAATCCTCGACGACTTCGTCCGGCACTGGCCGCTGTATGTCTCCATCCCGATCGTCGCTGCGCTGATCGGGTACGGCACGAAGCTCGTCGCGATCCGGATGATGTTCCAGCCGGTGGAGTTCATCGGCGTCAAACCGTTCCTCGGCTGGCAGGGCATCGTGCCCAAACGCGCCGCGCGGATGGCGAGCATCGCCTGCGACACGATGACCGAGCAGCTGATCAAACCGGCCGAGGTCGTCGCCCGGCTCGATGCCGACCGGATCGCCAAGGAGATCGAGAAACCGCTGCTCGCGGCGGTCGAAGACATCGTGCGCGAGGTGGCCGGGAACTACCAGCCGGGGCTGTGGGAATCGCTGCCGGTCGGCGTGCAGCGGCTGGTGATCCAGCGCGTGCAGGCCGAATCGCCGCATATGGTCAAGGCCGTGCTCGAACTCATCCAGTCCGATGTGGACAGTGTGTTCGACCTCAAGGGCATGGTGGTGACCAGCCTCGTCAAGGACAAACGGCTGCTCAACCGGATCTTCCAGGAGGCGGGCGCGGAGGAGTTCAAGTTCATCGCGCGCTCCGGGCTGGTGTTCGGCGGCCTGATCGGCGTGATCCAGATGGTCGCCTGGGTGCTGTTCAAATTCCCGCCGATCATGCCGTTGTTCGGCCTCTTCACCGGATGGTTCACCGACTGGCTCGCGCTGCGGATGATTTTCTACCCGCTGGAGCCGAAGAAATATTTCGGCGTCACCTGGCAGGGCCTGTTCCTCAAACGGCGCGCCGAGGTCGCCGAGGCCTACGGCGAGTTGATCGCGAAAGAAATCATCACCCCGCACAACGTCATCGAGGCGGTGCTGCAGGGTCCGCTTTCCGATCGTGTCCTCGCGCTCATCCAGCGGCAGCTCGACCGCGAGCTCGGCCGGGCGGCGAACGTGGCGAAACCGTTGCTGGTCTTCGCCATCGGAAGCCGCCGCTACCAGGACATGAAGCTGGCTATCTCGGAGCAGATCATGACCCGGCTGCCGGACACGATGCGCTACATCGAGGATTACGCCACCGACGCCATGGACATCCGGAATGTCCTGGTCGGCAAGATGAAGGAATTGTCGCCCGAGGAGTTCGAACAGCTGCTGCGGCCTGCTTTCCAGCAGGACGAATGGATTCTCATCGCGACCGGTGCGGTGCTCGGGTTCGCGGTGGGGGAGGCGCAGGTACTGGTGCTGGAGCACCTGGCCTCGTGAGTGTTTATCACGGTGAGAACCGCGATAAACACTCACGAGTTTGGCCCTTGTGGAGGAGCGGGCTGGGCCGGGACACTAACCCTCATGGGTGAGACGGCGGTGCCGTGGCCGCAGGAAATCCGGATCGCGATGGCCATGGTGGGGGGATCCAGCCTGGCGGTGTGGATGGGGGGAGTAGCTACCGAGACGTCGGCGTTGCTGCACGCTTCGCGTACGCCGGACGAATGTAACGGTTACCGGAAACTGCTCGACCTTTTGCACGCTTCGGTGCGTCTCGACGTGCTCACCGGCACGAGCGCGGGCGGCATCAACGCCGCGTGTCTCGGATTGGCGGAGGCGTACCGGTCGACGCCCGCGGTGCTGCGCGACACCTGGTTCTCCGCCGGGTCGCTGGAGAATCTGATCCGCGACCCTGGCGAGACCCGGCCGCGGTCGGTGCTGAACGGCGACAAAGTGCTGCTGAGCGGCTTGGTCCAGGCGATGCACGACATCACCGGGTCCGGCGTCGTGCCTGCCGAGCCGCCGGACGTGACCGTGCTGCTCACCGGGACCATGCTCGACGGCGAGACGACGCAGTACGACGACGCGCTCGGAAACCGGGTGCGGGACACCGAACATCGCATGCTCTTCCGCTTCGACGGTCCATTGTGGAATAACCAGGTGCACGCCCCGCTCGCGCTCGCCGCGCGGTCGAGCGCCTCCTTCCCCGGAGCCTTCGAGCTGTCGCGGATGCCGATCGGAGCCGAGGCGGCGGACCGGCTGCATCCGGACATGACCGACTACACGGAGCTGGTGCGTTCGCACTGGCTCGCCGACGGCGGGGTGCTGGTCAACAAACCGCTGCGGCCGGCGTTGCGGGAAATCTTCGAGCGCTCGTCGTCTTCGGATGTGCGGCGCCTCCTGCTGTACGTCGTCCCGACTGTCGACGGCGAAGCCAAGGCGATGACGTGCGACCCGGCCGAACCGCCGATGCTCGGCACCGCGCTGGCGAAGGTCGCGTCGACGATCATGAGCCAGACCATCAGCGTGGAGCTGGAGGAACTGAGCCGGCACAACTACGCCGTCACGCGGACCCGGGACACGCGGATCGCGCTCGCCTCGCTCGGTCTGCGGGGCGGACAGCTGGTGGACGACCGGGTGCACCGGGCGTACCTCGATCGCCGGGTCGCCCTGGACGCGGCCGATCTGGTGCGGGCGGCCACCCGCCGCTATGAACTGTCCGATGAGGACAGTGGATGGGCGGCGGGGAATTCCGCGCTGCTGCAGGACATCGCCGCGGACGGGCTGCGTCGCGGCATCCCGAGCACCCTGCCCGGCGAATCGGTTCCGGTCGGCGAGATGGTCCGCTACCGCACCTCGACGCTGGAGGACGCGGTCGCCACCGGGATCCAGCTGATCAACGCGGGCTTCCGGATGGGCCCGGATTCCGAGCAGGCGAGCCAGCTCAACGAGGCCCGCGGGAAGATGCACGCCGCCCGGAGGAGCGCGGCTCGCGCCACGCGGTTGTCCGCGTGGGTGGCGCGGCACGAACCGCCGCCGCCGGGCACGGCGATGCCGGACTGGATCAGTCAGCTCGCCGTCGAATGGGCGGACCTCGGGGCTTCGGACGCGGTGCGCGAGGCGTGGCCGGAGGTGACCGGTGCGCTGCGCTCGGCGGCCCCGGTGCTGCAAGCGTTGTCGGGCAAGGAAAACCAGTGGTCCGCGGAGGCCGCCGACACGGTGACGACGCTGCTGGACTGGTTCGGCCTGGACAACGCGGACGTCGCCGACGGGTTCGTGATGGCGCGTTTCCTGTTGCTGCACATGGCAACGCGCGGGCTGCTGGCCGAAGCGCCGGCGGTGGACCAGCGCGTCGACCTGGTGCAGCTCAGCGCGGACAGCCGGACCCTGCTAGATCTGGCCCGGTCGCGCGGCCGGGACAAGCTGACCGGGACGCAGGCGAACAACTTCGGCGCGTTCTACAAGGCTTCCTGGCGCGCGAACGACTGGATGTGGGGCCGGATCGACGGAGCGGGCTGGCTGACGCAGTGCCTGCTTGACCCGAAACGCCTGCGGGTGGTGCGCGACATCGTGGGCCGCGAGGAATTCCGGGAGCAGGTGCGGACGACGTTCCGGGAGATCGGCTGGCAGCCGCCTTCGCCCGCGGACAACGGGAAGCCCGCGGACCTGCCCGGGTTGCTCGCGCAGCTGGGCGACGAGCTGGCTTTCCTCGGCCTGGACGCGAATTTGTCGCCGGTCGACTTCGGGAAGGAGATCCCGACCAGTCTCCCGGTGACGTCGATGGTGCTGGCGAAATCGCGGCAGCTGGCCATCGCGCGGGAGGAATTGCCGGTGCTCGCGCAACAGGCCGAGGCGGATGCGAAGGAGGGCAACGGAAAGGCGTCGGAGAGTTTCCGGAAGCTGATGGCCGCTCGGCCGCTGGAGAAAACGGCCCAGAAAACCGCCGCGCAGGTGGAAAAGCCCGCTCAGCCGGACGCAGTGCAGCCGAACAACCCCGCGCAGCCGGAGAACGCCAGCCAGCCGGACGCGGCGCAAGAAACCGCTGCCCAGCCGGAGAACGCCAGCCAGCCAGACGCGGCGGAAGAAACGGCCCAGAAAACCGCTGTCCAGCCCGAAAACCCCAGCCAACCGGACGCGGCGCAGCGCGCTTTCCAAGCCTGCCAGGTCTCCGCCGAACGCTTCGAGGGCGAACTCGGCAGCACCCTGCTCGCCAAAACCATCGTCAAAGCCGGAGCCGCCGGGCTCAACGCGGCCTCGACCGCTACTCAGGTCCCGAAAACGCTCCAGCCGCTGGCGAAGTTCGCCCAGCTCTGCAGCCGCAGTGCGTGGTGGGTCACGCAAGGCGCGACCCAGCTCGGACGTCCCTGGAACCTGGTCGCCGCCGCCATCACCGCGATCGCCGGGTTCGTGCTCAGCGGCGAAGGCGGGCCGGTCCTGCAGTGGCTCGGCCTGCCCGTGGCCGCTGGCGCGCTCGTGTTCCTCGTGGTGAGTCTGCTGACCTTGAGGCGCACGTGGCGAATGGTGCTCACTGTGCTGGGCGTGCTGGTGATAGCAGCGTTGCTGTTCGCCGCTTTCCTGCCCCCGATCGCGCAGCCGTTGTTCGGCTGGCTCGGCACCGTTGTGGACGGCTGGCGGCGCGGGCAGGCTCCGCTGTGGTGGCTCGCCGTGGTCGCGCTGCTCCTGCTGCCCGCGGTCTGGACGCCGCTGTCCGAGCTCGGCAGGCGCCGCCGCAAGAAGCGTCGGCGGTCGCGTGCGGACAGTCCACACTCCACCCGCAGGTAGAACGCAATTTTTCGGCGCTGGAGTTGCGCTGGGGCGCACGAGGGCCCATGGTCGGGGGTCACAGGTCGCGTGCCGACGGTGTGCGGCCCAGGCGCACGCATGCCCAGATCTTGCCCACGTTAAACATGTTTGTGGTACTCCTCACCGGGGTATCCACGTCATCCCTGGTGAGGGCGGTGGGCGTGGCATGGATCGCTGGCGGCGCGAAAATTCTCTGTTACGTTTCCAAAGTATGTCCGGAAAGCACTTGATCGAATCCCCGACCAAGGCCGATGGTGCCGCTCTCTGGCGAATCGCGCGCGATTCGCAGAAGCTCGATCTGAACTCGCCGTATGCGTACCTGTTGTGGTGCACGGATTTCGCGGAGACCTCGGTCGTCGCCCGCGTCGACGGTGAGCCAGTCGGATTCGTGATCGCTTACCGAAGGCCGTCCGCCCCGGACGTCGCGTTCGTCTGGCAGGTCGCCGTCGACGCGTCGCAGCGCGGAAAAGGCCTGGCCGGGCAGTTGCTGGACAGCCTGTACACGCGTCTGGTCGGCGAGGGCGTGCGGTACCTGGAAACCACGATCACTCCGGACAACGGGGCGTCGATCCGGCTCTTCGAGTCGTTCGCGAAGCGCTGGAACGCGGATCTGGAACACCGCCGGTTGTTCGAAGTCGCTGATTTTCCGCAGGGGGAGGCGCACGAACCCGAGGATCTTTACCGCATCGGGCCGTTGCGCCGCTAATAACCCGTCAATTTCGCCGAGTAGGAGCGAAAGAAATCGTCATGAGCATCTTCGAAGAGCTCGAATCAGAAGTCCGCAGTTACAGCCGGGGATGGCCGGTCGTCTTCGACCGGGCGCAGGGCAGCAGGCTCTACAGCGAGGACGGCAAGCCCTACCTCGACTTCTTCGCCGGTGCCGGTGCGCTGAACTACGGGCACAACAACCCGCATCTCAAAAAGGCGCTGATCGACTACATCCAGCGCGACGGCGTCACGCACGCGCTGGACATGTACACCGTCGCGAAGCGGGACTTCCTGGAGACCTTCCGGGAGAAGATCCTCGCGCCGCGCGAGCTGGACTACAAGATCGTCTTCCCCGGCCCCGGCGGCGCGAACGCCGTGGAGGCCGCGCTGAAGCTGGCGCGCAAGGTGACCGGCAAGGAATCGGTCATCAACTTCACCAACGCGTTCCACGGCATGACGCTCGGCGCGCTGTCGGTCACCGGCAACTCGATGAAGCGCGGCGCCGCGGGCATCCCGCTGGTGCACGCCACGCCGATGCCCTACGACAAGTACTTCGACGGCGCGATGCCGGACTTCATGTACTTCGAGAAGCTGCTCGAAGACTCCGGCAGCGGCCTGAACGAGCCCGCCGCGGTGATCGTCGAGGGCGTGCAGGGCGAGGGCGGCATCAACGCCGCGCGCCTGGAATGGCTCAAGGGCCTCGACGACCTGTGCAAGCGGCACAACATCCTGCTGATCCTCGACGACGTGCAGATGGGCTGCGGCCGCACCGGCCCGTTCTTCAGCTTCGAGGACGCCGGCATCTCGCCGGACATCGTCTGCCTGTCGAAGTCGATCGGCGGCTACGGCCTCCCGATGGCGCTCACGCTGATCAAACCGGAGCTGGACGTCTGGGAGCCGGGCGAGCACAACGGCACCTTCCGCGGCATCAGCCCGGCGTTCGTCACCGCGACCGAGGCGCTGCGCGTCTACTGGAGCGACGACGAGCTGGAGAAGTCCACCAAGGCCAAGGGCGAGCGCATCGCGAGCACCTTCAAGGACCTCGTGGAGACCTACCCGGAGGCGAACCTCTCCGCGAAGGGCCGCGGTCTGGCGCGCGGTCTCGAGTTCGCCAGCGGCGAGCTGGCAGGCGCGGTCTGCAAGGAAGCCTTCGAGCGCGGCCTGCTGATGGAGACGTCCGGCCCGGACGGCGAAGTGATGAAGCTGCTGCCGCCGCTTACCCTGACCGACGACGAGCTGAGCGAAGGCCTCGCGATCATCACCGAGTCCGTCGCCGCCGTGCTCAAGTAACCACCCCGAAGAACAAGAAGGAGCCCCTCACTTGCTGGTCCGCACGCTCGACGAGATCACCGACACCGACGCTGACATCAAGACCCCGAACTGGCGCAGCAAGCGCATCATCCTCGCGAAGGAGGGCGTCGGCTTCTCGGTGCACGAGACGACGCTGTACGCGGGCACAGTGAACGACTTCTGGTACGCCAACCACATCGAGGCCGTTTTCATCACTTCCGGTGAAGGCGAGATCGAAGACCTCGCCACCGGTGAGGTGCACCAGCTCAAGCCGGGGACGCTGTACCTGCTGAACGACCACGACAAGCACCAGGTCCGGCCGAAGACCGAGATCAAGTGCGTGTGCGTGTTCAACCCGCCGGTCACCGGCCGCGAGGTGCACGACGAGAACGGGGTCTACCCGCTCGTCACCGAAGACTCCTGACACTGAGCCACTCCCACCACCCCGAGAAAGAAGAAACGCCAGAAGAACTGGAGGCGAGCCACTGTGACGATCATGGACACCCGGGTCGACGACGGTTACCCGACCCGGATCACCGGTACGCCGGAGCACCTTCCGCGCGTGCACCCCACCGTGTGGGGTACCGAGGCTGACGGCCCGATCGACGCGGCGACCCTGGCGAACCACGACGCCAAGGGCTACACCGTCGTCGAAGGGCTGCTCTCGCCCGGTGAGGTCCAGACGTACTGGCAGGAGGTCGTCCGGCTGTCGTCGGACGAGAAGCTGCGCGACGACGAGCGCGTCATCACCGAGGCACGCACCGGCGAGGTCCGCTCGATCTTCGACGTGCACGAGATCTCCGGCCTGATCGCCGAGCTGGTGCGCGATCCTCGCGTGCTCGACCGGGCGCGGCAGATCCTCGGCTCCGACGTCTACATCCACCAGAGCCGGATCAACTACATGCCGGGCTTCAAGGGCACCGGCTTCTACTGGCATTCCGATTTCGAGACCTGGCACGCGGAGGACGGCATGCCGTCGCCGCGTGCGGTGAGCTGCTCGATCGCGCTCACCGACAACTACCCGTACAACGGCGGGCTCATGGTCATGCCGGGTTCGCAGCGCACGTTCGTGCAGTGCGTCGGAGAGACCCCGGACGCCAACTACAAGAGCTCGCTCAAGGACCAGCGGGTGGGGGTGCCGTCGCCGGACGACATCACCAAGCTCGCCGCCGACTGCGGCATCGAGCAGTTCACCGGCTCGGCCGGTTCGGCGCTGTGGTTCGACTCGAACATCATGCACGGGTCGTCGAACAACATTACGCCGTATCCGCGCTCGAACATCTTCCTGGTGTTCAACAGCGTGGAGAACGCGCTGCAGCCGCCGTTCGCGGCGAGCGAGCCGCGGCCGTCGTTCATCGCGGGCCGCGACACCACGCCGATCACGCGGTGACCAGCATTACCTTCGCGAACCGGCGGGTCGCTCGTAACGAGGGATGTGCGCCCTGTTACGTTATCGCCACCTCGCAGTTCGGCTGCGGAGGCACGGTTGTCCGCAGCGGTCCGGGTTCTTGCTCGGGGTGAGCCCCCCGAGCCGCCGGTGGACGGCCACGAAAGACGGGTGGACCGCGCCCCCTGGCGGCCCGGCCGACGATCATTGAGTCCGGCCCCGCACCATCAGATCGGGACTGATGGTGCGGGGCCGGACTCGTCTGTTCAGGGGCCGAATTTCACGAAAGGGCGGTTTCTGCGGGCTGCCGCTGACGGTAAGTTGGCCTGTCTGGCTGGGGGTGAGCCTGGGAGGTGCGCGCGAGCATGGCCGATGGCGGCGCGCGGGTCGAACTGCTCGGCCCGGTGCGGCTGCTCGACGGCAGCCGTGCGGTTCCTGTCGGCGGCCCCGGGGTGCGGGGGCTGCTGGCGCTGCTCGCGCTGCGCGTGGGCAAGGTGGTGCCGCTCGAGGAGATCATCGACGCGCTGTGGGGCCACGATCCGCCCGCCACCGCCCGCACCATCGTGCACGGCAACGTGTCGCAGCTGCGCAGGCTGCTGCGGGAAATGGCCGATCCGGTCGCCGAGATCAGCACCCGCCCGCCCGGGTACCAGCTTTCCCTCGCTCCGGAGCGGATCGACGCGCATCGCGCGCGGGCGCTGCTGGACCAGGCCGCGCTGGAGTCGCCGGAGAGCGCCTCGAAGCTGCTCGCCGAAGCGCTCGCGCTGTGGCAGGGACCGACGCTCTCCGGAGTGCCCGATTCGGTGCGTGCGCCCGAATTGGACGAGTTGCGGCACGCGATCCGGTACGCCCGGGTCAATGCCGATCTCGACCTCGGCCGGTACGACGAGCTGATCGTAGAGCTGAGCCCGATCGTGCAGGCCGATCCGCTCGCCGAACGTGTCGCCAGCCAGTTGATGCGCGCGCTCTACCACGCCGGGCGACGCGGCGAAGCGCTAGAGCTGTACCGCACCGTCTCGCGGGCCACGCTCGGCTCGCTCGGCGTCGAACCCGGTGCCGACCTGCGTTCGCTGCACGAACGGGTGCTCAACGACGATCTCGCCGCGCACGAGAGCGCGGCGCCGGAGCTGGCCGTCGCGCCGTCTCAGCTGCCGCCCGCACTGCCTACGCTGGCTGGTCGCGAGGCGGAGGTGGAGTGGCTCGACGGGCTCGCGGAACGCGGCGACAGCACGGTGATCGTGTCCGGCACCGCCGGGGTCGGCAAGAGCGCGCTGGTCATCTGGTGGGCGCATCGCGCGGCCCGCTTGTTTCCGGACGGGGTCCTGTACGCGGCGCTGCAAGGATTCGACTCCCGGCACGCGCCGCTGGAACCCGGCGATCTGCTGTCGCAGTTCCTGCTCGGGCTGGGCGTGCCCGCCGACGAGGTGCCGGAGCAGGTGCACGAACGCGTCGCGCTGTACCGCTCGCTGATCGCCGGACGGCGGATGCTCGTGCTGCTCGACGACGCGCGTTCGGCCGAACAGGTGAGGCCGTTGCTGCCGCCGGGCGCGCGTTCGATGACGGTGGTGACCAGCCGGTCGCGGCTGGAGGCGCTGGCGGTGTCCCACGCGGCGAAACTGCGCGTGCTCGGCACGCTCGCGCCGGAGGCCGCGGTGAGCGTGATCGAGGAACTCGCCGGGCCCGCGGACTTCGACCTCAACCACGCGTTGGCCCGGCTGTGCGGCTATCTGCCGCTGGCGCTGCGGATCGCCGGGGCCAAACTCGCCGCGAGTCCACAATGGACGCTCAAGGATCTCGTCGGCGAGCTGGGAAACGAACGCACCCGGCTGGCCGGACTCGACGTGACCGGAGGCGACGACGGCGTGCGGGCCGCGTTCGACGTCTCGTTCCGCGGCCTGCCCGACGGGCTCGCCCGCACGCTGCTGCGGCTGGGCGCGGTGCCCGCCCGGCACACCGGGCCGCACCTGACGGCCGCCATCGCGGAGATCCCGGTGGAGCAGGCCCGCCGCGAACTTCGCACGCTGGCCGCGCACAACCTGATCGCCGAAATCTCGCGCGACGCCTTCGCCCCGCACGACCTGGTCCGGCTGTATCTGCGGGAACTGGCGGAAACCGAACTCGACCCGGCGGAGCGCGCCGCGGTGCTCGACCGGGCGATCCGCTACCACCAGGCCGCCTCGGACACCGCGCGGCGGAAGATGCTGCGCATCGTCGACCCGCTCGACCTCACCGGCCTGGTACCGGCGGACGCGCTGCCGCCGCTGGAAACCTTCGCCCAGGCACAGGACTGGTTCGCCGCGGAATGGCCGAACCTGCTGGCGGTGCTGGACGCCGCGCACGCCGACGGCCGCTACGCCGACGTCTGGCGGCTCGCCAGGGTCGCGCACACCTACCGGGTCGTCTGCCCGCTGTACGAGGAGTGGATCCGGCTGGTCGACCTCGGCCTCGCCGCCGCGGAGGCCGCGGACGAACCGCTCGGGCAGTGCTGGATGCTGATCTCCCGCTGCGCCATCGCGCTCACCTTCGAGCTGTCCCAGGGCAGCATCGCCGACGCCGAACGCGCGGTCGGGCTGGCCACCGGGCTCGACGGCCGCTCGCTCATCGTCGCCAAAATCCACCTCGGCAGCGTGCTGACCCTGCTCGGCCGCTACACCGAGGCGATCGAACGGCTGCTGGAGGCGGTCGCGGAAACCGAACGCACCGGCGACCTCGAACTGCGCGGCCAGGCACTCAACAACTGCGCCGAGACGGAAAAGCGCGCCGGCCGTCCGGCCGAGGCGATCACGCACCAGCTGGCGTCGCTGAAAATCGACCGCGAACTCGGCGACGACAGCTATGCCGTGGTGTCCCTGAACAACCTCGCCGAACTGCATCTGGGAATCGGCGACCTGGAAGCCGCCGAACGCTACGCGCGGGAAGCCATTTCGCTGGCGGTCGCGCGGCAGTTCGAACTGCAGGAGGGGATCCTGCGGGTGACCTTGGCGCGGATTCTGCGCGGCCAGGAACGGCTGAACCCGGCGCGGGAGCAGTACCGGCGGGCGATCGCGTTGTACGAGCGGATGAACCCCCGGCAGGTCGAGGACTTGCGGAAGGAAGCGGCCGACCTGGGGACTCCGTAGTCCTCGCCGCTACGGCCCGCGACTCCGCGCTCCGGAGCGAGCGGCGGCATCTGGCGCGCAGGCAGCTGGGCGAGGCGATTCGCCCGGAAGACCGCGGACGTCGTCCTCCGGTCGCGTCGGCCCGGAGAGGCTGCCGGTTGGGCAAGGAAGCGGCCTGCCCGCGGTGAGCGGGCAGTCGGCAAGCCCGGCTCTTGTACAACGTTCAGCTGTGTTTTCGCAGGTCGACGTGGTAATAATCGCGCCCGCTTAGCGGATTCTTAGCCATTGGGCGGTCAGCGCGCGTAGGGTCGGCCGCGACGCTGGCGGAGCCCTAGGGGAGGGGCAGGCTGTGAAGCCGGCGACGGGACCGCGGCAGTACCGCGCGGACCTGGAAGAGCCGCCAGGAGCGGTTCGGTGGCGGTTGGCCGGCCGAGATGGGGGTAGGCCGGCCGGCCGCCAGGCTCTAGTCGACGTTCGCGGTGCAGAGCGCGATCGAGCTGCCGCTGCTCTCGGCGACCTTCTTCCCGTCGACGAGGATCTGACAGCTGATCTGGTTGGTCACGCTCGCGTTGGCGGTGTCCGCGGTGAGCGACAGGATCGGCGTGCCGCCGTCGTAGGAGCCGTGCCCGTGCCAGTCGTCGGTGCTCGGCGGGGTGGACGCGGTGCGCTGGTCGTTCAGCGTGCCGTAGCGGACCGTCGCGCCGCCCGCCGAGGTCACCACGAAGTCGACCGAATGCTTCTCGCCCGGCTGCGGCGGGATGTGCAGTTCGCCCGCTCGCGCGGTGCCGAACATCGACGGGTACAGCAGCATCGCGCCGCACAGCAGGGCGGCCAGTGCGGAAAGCGCGGTCCCGGTGAGAGCGACGCCCAATCCGCGCATTGTGCCCTTGGAGGAAAGTACGATTCCCGCAATTCCGGCGGCGAGCCCGACGCCGGCGAGCGGCCAGGCGAGGAAACCCCAATCCGCCAGGAAAGCGACCCCGGCCGCGCCCAGTCCGAGAGTGACCGCGAGCCCGCCGGGCCAGTTCGCCTGTCGCCGGGACGGCTCCTGCTGGGTCGGACTGAGCGGACGGGGCGGACCAGGGCGAGTAGTGGTCCGGCTGTGTCGCGCGGGTGCGGCCGGATACGGCTGCTCGGTCGTCATGCGTGCCTCTTCCGACTGGGTTGGCGACGACGCTAACGCAGATGTACGCGTAGTTGGAATAATCGTTATCGAGTGACAATGTCATCCATTTACCGCGTCCGGCCAATCGGGGTCATTTCCCGCCGGATTGCGCGAAGCGGCGCCATTTACTGGCCGAAAAAGGCAGCGGGATGATTCCGAAGAGCGACCGTGCGATTACCCGGCGGCCTCGCCCGCGGCCAGCGGGAAGTCCGTGAGGGGAACCCTGAGGGAATCAGCGTCTGTGAAGGTTCCCTTCACGGACGCGCCATTCACTGGTCGAAAAGATTGACTTCCGGAGTGATCTCGAGCAGTTCGTGCACCGGCCTGCCGCGCCTGCCGTCGATGGTCGTGGTGCGCACTACGCGCAACCGCGCGGTCACCGGGCGATCGAGATTTTCTTTGATCTGGTCGAGCAGATCCGGGGCGACCGCGCCCTGAATGGTTCCGCCGGATTCCCGCTCCAGGTAGAAAATCCGCCGCCGGGTGCGCACCCCGTCGAGGCGTCCGGTCACCGTCTCGTAGCCGACCGCCTCGCGGGATTCGCGCAGGCTGCCCTGCAGCACCCGAGCCTGTTCGGTGGTCATGCTCCGGGTCACCTGCTCGCCCGCGGTGGGCGTGAGCGCCATCCCGATGCCGGCGTGCTTGCTGACCGCGTTGACGACATCGCTGACCGCGTTGCGCACCGTGTCTCGCTGCAGCAGCACCGCGTCGAGCGCGCCGTCGTCGGAACCGTTGGCGGGCAGGAAATCGCAGAGTTCCTTCACCGCGCGCTCGGACAGCGTTTCGATGCCGTCGTGGATCAGCGCGTCGTCGACCGCCGGTTCCGGGAAACCGAAGAAGATCGCGTTGCCCGCCTGTCCTTTTTGGATCAGCGGGGCCTTGTCCCGGTCCGCCTGCTGGACGAAGGTGACCTCGTTCGACGGATTGCGGATGATGTGGCCGATCTTCGCCGTCGCGTCCTGAAGCGCGCGGCTGATGTCGGAAAAGGTGTACGCGTCGATGTGCGTTTCGCCGATCACCGACACGTGCAGCAGCGGCGCGCGGCAGGTGCGCTCGAACTTCGCGTTCGCCGCCATCGCCGAGGCGCGGGCGAGGTCGTCCAGCCACGTGCCGCCGGGGATCTCGTCCGCGATCCGCCGGAACTCGTTCCTCACCACACCATCTCCGGGATGCCTCTGCCGCCTTCGGCCCACACCGATTCCCACACGTCCTCGTCGCCGGGACGGCACAGGAAGCCGTCGAGCATGCCGCCGACCGGCTGGATCTGGTCGAGGTACATCGCGGGCTGCCCGACGATGATGCCGCGCAGCGTCAGCAGCCCGTACAGCGCGGTGCGGCCGCTGTCGTCAAGCCGCTTCAACGCGCCCCACTCGTCCGGCAGCAGCACCACGTCGAGCCCGCGCGGCGGATGCGCCGTGCGGGTGACGAACGCGCCGCCGAGCCAGGCCCGCCCGGACGTGATCACCCGCTGGGCGACCCCGAGGTAGCTGTTGAGCGCGCTGAAGAGGATCTCGCGCTCGTTCTGGTGCGGCGCGTCGTAGACCAGCCGCTCGTAGATGTCGGCGAGGTCGGCGTGGTGGCGGCCGGGCGGGAGCAGGTTCTGTGGCGTCCAGTGCGGAAGCGCCATCGGACCTCCTGACGTCGTCCGGGGCCCTCGGCGCCCGCTTACCGTGCGTAGCCGAATCTACCAGGTGGGTGTCAGCCACTGCGTCCAGGTCGGCGGGGCGCGGGTTCGTCGTCGTGCGGCCAGTGCGGACCGCGCTGGTCTTCCTCGGGCCAGCTCAGTTCGCCGGACAGCCGCGGCTCGGGATCGGGCAGCGCATGCCCGGCCGGGCTCGGCACCGGAGGACGGCCGTTGTACGGCTCGTCCGGGTCGACTTCCGGATAGTCGTTGTAGACGCGCTCAGGCTGGTCGTCGTAGTGCGGGTACGCCGGTTCCTCGTAATCCTCGTAGTCCTCGTACGGATTCGCCGGCGGGATGTGCCGGGTTTCCTCGGCGGGAGCCTCCACCGGAGCGGCCGCGGCCCGGTACGGCTCGGGCTCGGCGTCGTCCTTCGGCCGGGACGTCCGCGTGAACAGCCACATGACCGCCGCCCCGAGCAGGAACGAGACGAGCAGCCACAGCCAGATCTGCCCGAAGAGCCAGAGCATCCGCCATCACCTCTGTTCCACTGTGATCTCGACCCGCCGGTCGCTGTCGCCCCCGTTGTCCGCTCCGCCCGTGCTCGCCACCGCGAGCAGCCGGTCGGGCGGCACGTCCTCGCGGATCAGCAACCGGATCACGGTCAGCGCCCGGTTGCGGGAAAGCTTCAGCGCGGCGCTGCGTCCGCCCGGACCGTCGGCGACCCGGCCGACGAGGCGGTAGCGCAGGTTGTCCGGCGCGTCGCGCAGCAGCGGCGCGAGATCGCGCGCGGCCTTCTCGCCTTCGTCGGTGAGGCGTGCGGTGTCCGGTTCGAAAGTGATCGGCGCGGCCGCGAGCCTGCGGTCCACTTCGGCCTGGATCCCGTCGCGGTCGGCAGGCGGCGCGGAAGGCGTGGCGGACGGGCTCGGCGGCGGGCTGGACGGAGGCGCCGACGGTTCGGGCGAGGGCGAGGGCGACGGTGCGGGTTGCACCGGCCCGGCTCCACCCGACGCTTGCGCGGACTCGACCCCGTCGACTCCCTGCACGATGCCCAGCGCGCGGCCGGCTTCCTCGGCCGGGAACCCTTCGAGCGTCGCCTGCCGTCCGGAGAACTTCACGTCGCCGCCGCGAAGACCGGCCGCGTCGAGCGCGGAGCGTGATCGCGCGGCAAGGTCGTCCTGGATCCCGCTGCCCTGGAGCCAGGTGACGAGGCCCGCGAGCAGTGCCGTGACCACCACTGCGACGGGGATCAAACGAAGCCACCCTCGTGCACCGGACATGAAAGGACCATATGCCGGGGCCGTCCGCTTGGCGACCTGGTGACGGCCGCCGTTCGGGTGGCTCTCGCAACAGTGCCGGCACCGGTGGTCACCGGTGCCGGCACTGAAGAGTCAACGGCGCTCAGGAGGCGGTCGCGTTGCCCCGCACGTCGAGCTCGAGAGCCGCCGCGTCGTTCGGCACGAGCGGAGCCAGCTCCGGACGCTTCGGCGACAGACCGTCCCCCATGGACTCGCCGCGCAGCTGGCGGCGGATCCACGGCAGCAGGTGCACCTTGGTCCAGGTGAGGTCGGAACGCCGCGACGTCATCCAGGTGGCGGGCTCGGTGCTGGGCGGGTACGGCTCCCGCCAGTCCTCGGTGACCGGGACACCGAGCACCTCCGCGGTGAGCAGCGCGATCCGGCGGTGCGCGTCCGGCGTGAAGTGCAGCCGGTCGTCGCTCCAGGCGCGCTGGTCGTGCAGCGGCTCCATCGTCCAGAGGTCGACCATCTTCGCGCCGTGCCGGGCCGCGATCGCCCACAGATGCGTGTTGTAGATCGCGACCTTGCCGCGCAGCACGCTCATCACCGACAGCGTCTTGGTGTCCGGCCCGTTGAAGATCACCACCGGGATCCCGGCCGCGCGCAGCTTCGCCACCCCCGCCTCGAAGCGCGCCGCGATGGCGTCGACGTCCGCGCCCGGCACGATCACGTCGTTGCCGCCCGCGCACAGCGTGACCAGGTCGGGCTTGAGCTCCAGCGCGATCGGGAGCTGCTCGTCCATGATCTCGTCGAGCATCTTTCCGCGCAGCGACAGGTTGGCGTACTGGAAGCCGGGCTCGTCGCCCGCCAGCATCTCGGCGAGCCGGTCGGCCCAGCCCCGGAACGTCCCGTCGCCCCGATGGTCGTTGAGCCCCTCGGTGAAGCTGTCCCCGATGGCTACGTAGCTGTTGATCCCGTACACGCTGGGTTCCCCTTTCCCGCTGGTGCGCGCCTGTTCCCCGTGAAGTCCCGGACCTAGTTGTACACCCCAACTAACAGTCGGATATCCCCATATCCTTCCCGCCGGACACGACCGGTTCGCCCGGACGTCACAGTCTCTTACCTTGTCGGGGGTTTGCGCCTCCCTATTACGGGTTTTTCACCGGGACGAACCTCACGATCCACCCCTTACCGGGCACCATGTGGGGTAGGTCTCCCGGCCTGGGGGTCCGCCGCGAGTTGCGGCAGGCTGGAAGCTGTGACAGACGAGACTGCGAAGGGGCCGGCGCGGGAGTCGCTCACGCAGATCCTCGGCGGGCGGCGCGGCGCGATCGACGCCAGCATCCCGCCCGCCGCGTTCGTCGTCGGCTGGCTCGTGTCCGGGCAGTCGATCGCCTGGGGAGCCGGGGTCGCGATCGGCGTCGCCGTGCTGCTGGGCGCGTACCGGCTGCTCCGCGGAGACAAGGCGCGCGCGGTGGTGGTGAGCCTCGCCGCGGTGGTGATCGCCGCGCTGATCGCGATGCACACCGGCCGGGCCGAGGACTTCTTCCTGCTGCAGCTGTTCTCGAACGCGGCGAGCGCGCTGCTGTTCGCGGCGAGCATCGCGGTGCGCTGGCCGTTGCTCGGCGTGATCGTGGGATTGCTGCTCGGCCAGAAGACCCGCTGGCGGCGCGATCCGGCTCTGCTGCGCGCGTACTCGTGGGCGAGCGGCGTGTGGGTGCTGCAGTACTTGCTGCGCGTGGTCGTTTACGGACTGCTGTGGTGGACCGGGCAGGTGGTGGCGCTCGGAGTGGCGCGGACGGTGCTCTCCTGGCCGCTGGTGGCCGCGACTGTCGCGGTGAGCGGCTGGGTCCTCTACCGGAGCCTTCCAGCAGAACACCCGGGCCTTCGCTTGGCGAAAGACCCGGGTGCGGGCGAGTCCGGAACCGGACCCGGAAGTTAAGGCGGCCCCCGGCGAGGGGGGAGGGTCCGGGGGCCGGTTCCTACGGTACCCGGACCGGAGGGGTTGAGTCGACGGTTTCGACTCTTCCACTCAAGTTTTGGTGGCATTCACCCGTCGGGATGGTCTTGGGGTGTCCTCGCCCCACGCCTGCACGGCCGCGAGCCAGGCCGCGCCGAGCACTCCATCGGAGCTGGTCAGAACGTTGAGTTCGGCGAATTCCGCCCGCACGCGGGCCCCGACCGGGCTGTTTTCGGCCAGTACGCTGCCGACGAGCACGATCGGAGTTTTTTCTTCCGGCTCGCGCGTGGCGCGGGCCACCCGCACGAGATGCCGGGCACCGCGCGCGACGATTTCCTCCGCGACGGGCTCGCCAGCGGCGGCCGCGGCACTCACCAACGGGGCGTACCGGGCGAGCCGGACCGGCGGTTCCGCATTGGCATGGGTCACGAGCGCCCACATGACTTTGAAGCGGTCTGACAAGTCCACTGCGGACGGTCCGAACGCTTCGGCGAGGACCGCCTCGGGCAATCCGTCGAGCGGGCTGCCGCCTTCGAGCGCGGCGAGAGTGACGCGCACGGCTTCGCGGCCGAGCCAGAAACCGGAGCCTTCGTCGCCGAGCAGCCAGCCGTGCCCGCCCGCGGTGGCGACCATCCGGCGGCCGCGGATGCGCCCGGCGATCGAGCCGGTGCCCGCGACGAGCACGGTGCCGTCCGGCTCGGCCGTCGCGGACGCGTAGGCCACCTCGGCGTCGCCGGTCACCCGGACCAAGCCGCCGAGTCCGATCCGCTCCCACGCCGCGGCGAACTCCGCGGCGACCGCCGGATCGGACAGCTTGCTCTCGCCCGCCATGCCGACCACGACGCCGAGTACGCCGGCTCGTCCGTCCACTGCGGACTCGATGGCCCCGGCGATCCGGGCCGCGGCTTCCGCGGGCGGGTGCGAGTTGGGGTTCGCACCCGCCGCGGCTCCGGTGCCGAGCACGACGCCGGCGGCATCGATCGCGATCGCTCGCGTCGAGGTGCCGCCGGCGTCCACGCCTACTACGAGACTCACCGGGTCTTGGTCACCTTCAGCAGACCGCGCGGGTTGTCCGGGTTGCCGCCGCGCGCGAGCGACAGCCCGAGCGCGATCCGCTGGATCGGCAGGATTTCCAGCACTGGAGCCAATTCCTCGACGGTCGGGGCGACCGGGATGCGCAGCGCGGCGGGCACGTCCTGGGCCGCCGAACCGACCGCGAGCACGTCCGCGCCGCGCTCGGTGACCGCCTCGAGGACCTCGCGCATGGCCTCGCCGCCGCGGCCGAGGCTGGTGGCGGCGAGCACGGCGGTCTCGCCGTCGACCGCCGCGACCGGGCCGTGCAGCAGGTCCGCGCCGCTGTACGCGCGGGCGGCGAGGTAGCTCGTCTCGGCCAGCTTCAGCGACGCTTCGAGCGCGCTGGCGTAGGAGTAGCCGCGGCCGGTGGTGAGCACGCGGTCGACAAAGCGATAACGGTCCACGGCACGCTGCACGCCTTCCGCGGCGCCGTCGAGCGTCTGCTGGGCCAGTTCGCCGATCTTCTCGGCGTCCTCTCCCTTGCCGCCGCGGATCGCGTCGATAAAGAGGTACAGCGCCATCAGCGTCGCCGAGTACGTCTTGGTCGCCGCGACCGCCTTCTCGACCCCGGCGCCGATGTCCACGCCCAGCTCCGAAGCCGCGCGCAGCGGCGAATCCGGGGTGTTCGTGACGGACACGGTCAGCGCGCCCTGACGGCGGGCGGCCTCGGTGACCTCGATCAAGTCGGGCGAACCGCCGCTCTGGCTGACGGTGATGAACAGCACGTCGCGCAGGTCCGGACGGGCCCCGTACAGCGTCGCGGTGGACGGCGACACGAGCCCGGCGGGCAGGCCGAGGAGTACCTCGATCAGGTATTTCGCGTACAGCGCGCCGTGGTCGCTCGAACCGCGAGCGGCGAGCAGGGCGAACCGCGGCGGGTTCTGTGAAATCTTTTCCGCGACTTCTGCGATGCCGGACCGCCGCTCGACCAGCCCGGCGAGAACGCCGGGCTGCTCCGAGATTTCCGCGGCCATGTGCTCGCCGGGACGTAGTTGGGTCATCACTTTCCTCTCCGCCGGGACGGGGTCCCGGTGTGCTGAGCGGCGTCCGGTCAGGTCTAGACCAATGCTAGCCGGGCGGAGCGGGTCGGGAGAAGGGTACGTTTCCTCACGGGGCAGTGGCGCGTTTAATGTGGGAAGACTGAGGGAGCCGGGCATGCTGGAGACACCCCCCGCGAGCGAGGCGGGGACTGCTGCGCGAGGGCAGCGCGAACCCAAGTACTGGGCGCTGAAGCAGCATTTGCTGGACCTGCTCGACGCACTGCCGCCGGGATCGCCGATCCCGACCGAGCGGGCGCTGGCGGGAGAATTCACCGTTTCGCGCACCACGGTGCGCCAGGCGCTGGCGGATCTCACCGCCGAGGGCAGACTGCACCGCGTCCAGGGCAAGGGCACGTTCGCCGCCGAGCCGAAGCTCGCGCAGCGCCTGCAGCTGTCCTCTTATACCGAGGACATGCGCAAGCAGGGCCTGAAGCCCTCGTCCCAGTTACTGGAACTCGAAGAGCTCCCGGTCGAGGGCGAGATGACCAAGCTGCTGCAGCTGCGCAACGGCGCGAAGATCCTGCGGCTGCGCCGGCTCCGGCTCGCCGACGGCCAGCCGATGGCGCTCGAGACCACGCACCTGCCGCTCGGCCGGTTCCGCGGGCTGCGCAAGCACATCACCGCGGGCGGTTCGCTGTATGCGGTGCTGCGCGAGCATTACGGCGTCGAGCTGGAGCGCGCGGAGGAGACCATCGAGACGTCGCTGGCCGGACCGCAGGAAGCGGAGATCCTCGGCGCGGACGTCGGCATGCCGGTGATGATGCTGACCCGGCATTCGTTCGCCACCGACGGCAAGCCGGTCGAGTTCGCCCGCGCGGTCTATCGCGGCGACCGGTACAAGTTCGTCACCACGCTGCTGCCCTGATCGCGTGACCGCCGCGGGGGACACCGGCATCCGCTGGGGCACGACCGCGGCTCGCGGCGTGCTCTGGACGACCATCCTCGGCTCCGGGATGGCGATGCTCGACGGCACGATCGTGAACGTCGCGCTGCCCAGGATCGGCGAGGAGCTGGGCGCGTCGGTCGCCGGTCTGCAGTGGATTCTCGACGGCTACCTGCTGGCGCTGGCCGCGCTGATCCTGGTCGCCGGGTCGCTCGGCGACCGCTACGGCAGGCGGCGGGTGTACCTGGTCGGCGTGGTGTGGTTCGGCCTCGCGTCCGGGCTGTGCGCGGCGGCGACGTCGACCGAACTGCTCGTGCTGTTCCGCGTGCTGCAGGGGATCGGCGGGGCGCTGCTGACGCCGGGTTCGCTGGCGATCCTGCAGTCGTCGTTCTCGCACGAGGACCGGGCGAGGGCGATCGGCTCGTGGTCCGGGCTCGGCGGGATCGCGGCGGCGGTCGGGCCGCTGCTCGGCGGACTGCTGGTGCAGGCGTGGTCGTGGCGGCTGGCGTTCCTGATCAACCTGCCGCTCGCGGTGGTCGTGTTGCTGATGGCGCGGCGGTTCGTCCCGGAGTCCCGGGACACCGCGGCGACCGGGCATCCGGACTACGTCGCGGCGGCGCTCGGCGCGCTCGGGCTGGCCGGGGTCACCGGGGCGCTGGTCGAGGCGCCGGTGCGCGGGATCGGCGATCCGGTCGTGCTGGTCGCTCTGGTGGTCGGCGTTGCCGGGCTGGGCTTGTTCCTTTGGCTCCAGCATCGCGCTGCCGAACCGCTGGTGCCGCCTTCGCTGTTTCGCGACCGCACCTTCACATTGTCGAACGCGCTGACGTTCGTGGTTTACGCGGCGCTCGGCGGCGTGATGATGCTGCTGGTTCTGCAGCTTCAGGTGTCGCTGGGTTATTCGCCGACATTGGCCGGGCTCGCCGGGCTGCCGATCACGGTGATCATGCTGCTGCTCTCCGGTCGTTCGGGTGCGCTCGCGCAGCGGATCGGACCGCGGTTGCAGCTGGTGGTCGGGCCGATCGTGGTCGGCGTGGGAATGTTGCTGCTGACGCGGGTGGGGCCGGGGTCGTCGTATCTCGGCTCGGTGTTGCCCGCGGTGGTGGTGTTCGGGCTGGGACTGGCCACTGTGGTCGCTCCGGTCACCGCGACCGTGCTGGCCGCCGCGCCGGACCGGTACGCCGGGGTCGCGTCCGGGGTCAACAACGCCATCGCCCGATCGGGTGGACTTCTGGCGGTCGCGGTCTTGCCCGCCGCGGCCGGTTTGACTGGTTCGGCTTATCGGGATCCGGTCGCGCTGACCGCCGGGTGGCAGACGGCGTTGGTGATCTGCGCGGTGCTGGCGATCGCCGGCGGCCTTATCGCGTTGGGAATTCACAACGGGGTGCTCGGCGCCGCCGAAGCGGACGATTCGCCGCATCCCGGGGATTGCCTGCATTGCGGGGTGGAAGGGCCGCCGACGCATGTCCATCCTGGTGAGCGACGCTGATCTTTCTTGGGGGAATTGTGCTGGGGTTTGTCGGTGCCGGGGAGCTGACCGCTGCCATCGTGACCGGGCTCGACGGGAGCCTGCCCGCGGTGTTGTCGCCGCGGAGCCGGGAGATCGGAGCGGCGCTGGCTGCTCGGTACCCGGACGTGCGGGTGTGCGCGAGCAATCAGGAAGTGCTCGACCAGGCGGACACGGTGGTGCTGGCGGTGCGTCCGCCGGTGCTGCGGGACCTGGTGGACGAGCTGACGTTCCGGCCGGAGCACGTGGTGATCAGCGCGGTGGCCGGGGTGCGGACGGATCAGCTGCGCGAGTGGGTCGCACCGGCCTCGCGGGTGGTGCGGTCGATTCCGTTGCCGCAGGCGGTGCAGCGGCAGAGCCTCACCGCGATGTACCCGGAGGACGCCGTCGCGCGGGAGCTGTTCGAGCGAGTCGGCGGGGTGTTGGTACCTCGCGACGAGCCGAGTTTGGAAGCGTTCAGCGCGGCTACGTCCACGTTCGCCGCGCACCTGGATTACTTGGCGACCATTGCCGGGTGGATGGCCTCGCAAGGGGTCGAAGCCGAGGCGGCCTCGGCGTACGTGACCCATGTGTTCGCGCAGATCGGGAAGTCGTTGGCCGGGGGAGGGTCGTTGGATGAGCTGACCACCCGGCATATGACTCCGGGCGGGATCAACGAGCAGTTGCTGACTGCTCTGCGCCGCGACGGGATGCCGGAAATGGTCCGGCAGGGGCTCGACGCGGTGCTGGCTCGGCTGCGCGGGTCAGCCGCGGGATTGGGCGACTAGCCGGGTTTCGATGCCCTGCAGCGCCGCGATCAAGGTGCTGGCCTCTGCCGGCGAGGTCCCGTCGAGCAGCGCGGACCAGGTGTCGCGCAGCCGCTCCAGGTTTTCCGCTGCCTTCGGGGTGGGGTAGAGGCGTACGCGCCGGGCGTCTTCGGGGTCGGTGTCGCGGCGGACCAGTCCCTTCTTCTCCAGGCCGCGGACAGCTCTGCTGACGTTGCTGGAGATCATCTGGGTGGCCTCGGCGGCGGCGTTGACCGTGGTTCCCGGGTGGCGGTCGACGAACCGCATCACCGCTCCTTCCAGCGGCGTTCCCGACTCGGCGTTGGCCTCCTTGGCGGCGTTGATGTGGCGGGCCACCGCGAGGATCAGGTCGGCGAGTTCGAAGAGCTGCACGCGCTGTTCGTCTTCCACGCGGCCAGCCTAACCCATTACCTATCGTTTGACAGGTATCTCATCCGCACCGTAGCTTAGCTATCAAATGATAGCTAAGGAGACGTCATGACCGCAGGCAAGAAAGCCCTGATCATCGGAGCCTCGCGGGGGTTGGGCTACGCGCTGGCCGCCGAGTTCCTCGGTCGCGGCTGGCAGGTCACCGCGACCGAACGCACGCCCTCCGCGCTGCACGAGCTGGCCAGATCGTCCGACGGCAGGCTGACGGTGGAGACCGTCGACATCACGGTGCCTGAGCAAGTCACGGCGCTGCGCGAGCGGCTGGGCCGGTTCGACCTGCTGTTCGTCAACGCCGGAACCAACTACACGACGGACCCCTCGGCGACCTTCGCCGACGTGTCCACCGAGGACTTCGCCCGGGTCATGGTGACCAACGCGCTGAGCCCGATGCGCGTCGTCGAGACCCTGCAAGACCTGGTCCCTGAGACGGGCACCATCGGCGTGATGTCGTCCGGCCAGGGCAGCGTCGCGGACAACACGAACGGCGGTTTCGAGGTCTACCGGGCGAGCAAATCCGCGCTGAACCAGCTCATGCGCAGTTTCGCCGCGCGGCACGCCGACGGCCCGCGCACCCTGCTGCTCATGGCTCCCGGCTGGGTGAAGACAGACCTGGGCGGCCCCCGTGCGCGGCTGACCATCGGCGAGAGCATCCCCGGGGTCGCCGACACGATCGAAGCTTGGGCGGGCAAGGGCGGGCTGCACTATCTGGACCGCCAGGGCCAGACCGTCAACTGGTGACCGGCTTTAGACGCCCCAATGCCACATTGGGTGCGCCAGACGCACCGAATGCCACATTGGGTGCGTGAGATGCACCCAATGTGGCATTCGGGCACTGTGGCTAGACGAGCAGTTCGGCCAGCATCGTGGGATCGATGTTGCCGCCGGACACCACCGCTACCGTCCGGCCACCTGGAAGTTCGTCGGCGTGGTGCAGGTAAGCGGCGGGCGCGGTGGCACCGCTCGGTTCCGTCACTAGGCGGCCCTGCCGGGCGAGGGCCCGGACGGTGTCGCGGATTTCGTCCTCGGTCACGGTGATCACGCCGTCCAGGACGCGCTGGAGGTGCGCGAACGTGAGTTCGGACGGTTGCGCACGCAGGCCGTCGGCGATGGTGCGGGCGCGGTCGGCGATCGGCCAGTCCACGCGTTCGCCCGCGGCGAGGCTGGCCGCGGTGTCGGCGGCCAGTTCCGGTTCGACGCCGTAGACCTTCGCGTTCGGACACTTCGCCTTGATCGCGGTGCCGACGCCGGAGGCGAAACCGCCGCCGCTGACCGGGACGAGCACGGTCTCGACGTCCGGCAGGTCTTGCGCGATCTCCAGTCCGACGGTGCCCTGCCCGGCGATGATGTCCGGGTGGTCGAACGGCGGGATGAGCGTGAGCCCGCGTTCCTCGGCGAGCGCGAGCGCCGCCGATTCCCGTTCCGCGATCGGCACTTCGCGGACTTCCGCGCCCCAGCGGAGGGTGGCTTCGACTTTCAGCCGGGGAGTGACGTCCGGCACCACGATCACCGCGGGAATCCCGAATTCGCGGGCGGCGTACGCGACCGCTTGCGCGTGGTTGCCGCTCGAATACGCGACCACGCCGCGTTTCCGTTCGGCGTCGGTGAGTGCGGAGATCGCGTTGTACGCGCCGCGGATCTTGAACGCGCCGATCGGTTGCAGGCTCTCGGGTTTCACCCAGAATTCGCCGGGAACCCAGAGCTGGCGCAGCAATGGGGTGTGCACCGCGGTGCCCTTCACCCGCTCGGCCGCGGTTTCGATGTCGGAGATCGTCACGAGGTGCATGAGGCGAGTATGTCAGGAAAGTGTGAGCTTTAGTCTATCCATTTTGGACAGTCAACGTGGCGTCCCTCACGCCTGGGCAACGAAGGGAGCACCTCAGACGACTTAACCGTTGAAGAAACAGGAAACAACGGCTGGGAAACGATCAGATCGGAATCATGAGCGAGGAGCAGAAGGAAGCCCCGGAGGACAAGAAGAACATCCGGATGACCTCGGTGCTCGCCGCGGCGCTAGCGGCGGTCACTGCGGCGTTGCTGGGTTCGACGCTTGGGGTAGCGGGAACAGTCATCGGCGCCGGTGTGGCCAGCGTGGTCAGCACCGTCGGCGGCGAGCTGTACCTTCGTTCGCTTCAACGCACCCGCGACGCCGCGAGAAAAGCAATGGAAACGGCCGCCCGACGCAGCCGCAGCGGCCTCCCGCCGGTGCGCGTGCCCGCCGACGACACGGCACGAAAGCCGACCGCCCCCGGCGAGGCCCCGACGGCGTATCTCCCCGCCGACCTGGCGAACATGCCCACGGTCCGGCTGTCCGAACTGCAGCCGACCGAACCGGAGAAGTCCGACAGCCTCGGCGAAAAACTGCGCAAAATGCGGTGGCCCTTGATCATCGCCTCCAGCGCGGCGGCTTTCGTCGTCGCCCTGATCGTCCTGTTCACCATCGACTGGACGACCAAGGGCAGCGTGTCCACCGGCCTGATCCCACGCCAGCCGGACACCAGCCAGCACGAGGACGACCACCGGGACAACACGCCGAGCACCGCCCCGCAGACCCCGCCCTCCGGCGAGTCGCGCTCGAACAACTCGACGTCCACCCCCACCACGACGCCGTCCGCCCCGCCGTCCTCGCAACCGACGCAGCAGACGCGCCCGCCGTCGACGTCCTCGACCCCGACGACGTCCTCGCAGGCCCCCAGCACCAGCCAGAAGACGCCGACCGCCCCCGCAGTCCCGTCAAACGCGAACGAATAACCCACGCCAAAGTGCCGTGAGGGGAACCCTGAGGGAATCAGATTCCCCCAGGGTTCCCCTCACGACCTTCTGCCGTCCGTGAGGGGCCCCTTCACGGACCAGGATTCCCTCAAGGGGCCCTTCACGGCCCGCGCCCGGCCCCGCACCGCGCCCCGCCCGGCCTGCCGCGGTGCGCCCCCAACGTGGCATTGGGTGCATGCGACGCACCCAATGTGGCGTTCGGTGCATCTGACGCACCCAATGCCACATTGGGGCGCAAGCCCCACCCTCCACCCAAACCGCCGCCCGCACACCCAACCCGGCCAGGCACCCAAACCCGCGCGCCCACCCGCCGCCGACAAACCCTCCGAAACCCAGGCAGCCACACCCGGCCCTGCACCCCGATACGAAGCCCAAATGCGGTTCGAGGGGGCTTGTCAAGGCAT